>NZ_JBEZEH010000267.1:0-8227 GCF_040648775.1 Micromonospora sp. NPDC049089 | reverse complement strand
GTGGGGTGGCGGCGGGCCCTCGGCGCCACCCCACGACGACCTGGTCAGTTGGGGTTGTTGGCGTGGGTCAGCGTCTCCCAGGCGACGAAGAGGTTGTTCGTCCCGGCCGGACGTTGTTGCAACGTGAGGGTCTGGGTGTTGGTCATGACGTTGCCCAACCGGGTGCTCATCGCGTTGAAGCCGACCTCGGTGATCGGCCCGAGGCCCCGGGTGAGGCTGCCACCGCAGAGCCAGGAGGGTGGCGCCTCGCCGAGCTGGTAGCGCGAGTGGAAGCCCAGCGCCTGGCGCAGCCGCTCACCGACCTGCGGGTACAGGTCCCGTCCCTGGATCCGGGAGGTCTCCGCGACGTGCGAGATCGCGGAGATTCCGTACCCGGTGTGAACGAAGTCGCGGCAGGTCTCCTGGGCGAGGCCGGCGACGAAGGTGGACTGGCCCTGCCAGTAGCCGATGATCTCCGCGCTGGTGTCCAGGCCGCTGCCGGGCATCGTGTACGGCAACGCGCCGTCGCTGGGCAGGTAGATGAAGGCCCGGGTGCGGTTGAGGAAGCGGGTGACCGCCGCGTCGTAGGCGCTCCGGTCGTCCAGGAAGACGGCGATGCCGACTGCGGCCTCCATCATGGTCAGTTCCCAGTTGCCGTTGCTGTTCGAGCCGTTGCGCACCACCGGCAGGTAGACGTTGCGCAGCATGGTGGCGAAGCGGTTGGCGTTGGGCCAACTCGTGTACGTGTACTTGATGATCTCGGCCGCCCGGGGCCAGACCGAGGCGGCCCAGCCGGTCTGCAACGGGCCGTTGCTGCCGGTGTGTGCGGTGATCGTCGCCGACCAGGCATCCATGATCTGGATCGACTTCTGCGCGTACCGGGCGTCCCCGGTGACGTACCAGGCGAGCGCGTCGGTGTACGCCGCGATCGCGTCCTCCCGCTCGTCGGTGCAGCCGTTGTTCGGGTTGGAGTAGGAACCACACTCGACCACCGAGCGGGGCGCCGGGGTGCGCGACAGGGAGGCGTACCGGCTGCCCATCATCTGGCTGTAGGCCGACGCCCACGGCTGCGCGCCGGCCTGCACCCGGCCGCGGACGAAGTCGAGTTGACCCCGGCTGACCAGCACACCGGGGTGCGTGAAACCGCCGGACGGGGGTGGTGTGGTGCCGCCGCCGGTGGGCAGCGTCCAGGTCTGGTTGGCGGTGCCGGTGCAGCTCCAGATCTGCAGCGGGGTGCCGTCGGCGGAACTCTGGCCGGTCGCGTCGAGGCACTTGCCCGAGGTCGGGTTGACCAGTTGCCCGGCGTTGGCCGACCACTGCTGCGCCCCGGTGCCGTTGCAGTCGTAGATCTGCACCCGGGCGCCGTTGGCGGTGCTGGCGGCGGCGATGTCCAGGCACTTGCCCAGCGCCCGGATCGTGCCGTCGTCGCCGACCGTCCACTGTTGCGCGGAGGAGCCGTTGCAGGCGAAGAGCTGGACTGCGGTGTTGTTGGCCGAACTCGCGGCGGCCACGTCGACGCACTTGCCGCCGTACCCGGTGATGGTGCCCGTCGCGGCCGCCACGGCGGGCGATGCGCCGACGACCAGACCGGTCGGTACGGCGAGCAGGGCCGCGGCGAGCGCAGTGATCAGTCTGATGCGGGGGTGGCGGGGCGTGAGCCCGGCCGATCGTCGCGCCATGTGGGGGTCCTTCCGGGGCGGCGAAACAACTGTAAAGTGTGTTAATCATTACAGTCATACAGGCCGATATCAATGTCTTCGTCGCCACGGATGCCGTTACGGGTGCATGGACGCACCCTTGAGCACCTTGTCCACCACGTTGCGCGGCGCGTGCAACGCCAGTCCCACCAGGTCGAGCTTCTCCCGTCCGACCGCCTGGACGGCGGCCCGGTTGTCCCGGTCGTTGCCGGTGGCGAACAGCTCGGAGGTGAAGATCGCCAGCCGTAGGCCACGAGCGAGGCCGCGCGAGTGCGCGCCGACCAACGTCGCCCGGTCCCCGGCGAAGACCAGCACCGGCTGACCGAACATCGGCAGGTAGCCGGTGCCGTCCGCGTCGCGGTACTCCTCGCCGACCAGCTCCGGCAGCGTGCTCGCGATGCCGCTGACCAGGAAGGCGGTGACGTTCAGCCGTTGCCAGCCCGCCAGGTCGTTGCGGAGCAGCACGGCGATCTTTGTGGGAAAGCGGATCGGTTCGGTCATGGCGTCGAGCCTGCCGCCCGAACACCTACCGGTCTTGTACGTTCTTAGCGTGGCCACCCGCCCGGCGGGCTCGCACGTCAGCGCGTGGCGACCCGCGGTAGCCGGGGTCGCCGAGGTCTTCCACGCCCATTTCGTCGACCACGCCTACCCCCGGCACATCCACGAGGTGTGGACGCTGTTGATCGTCGACGACGGCGCGGTCCGCTTCGACCTGGACCGGCACCGGCACGGCGCGCTGCGCACGTCGGTCACCCTCCTGCCGCCGTACGTGCCGCACGACGGCAGATCCGCCACACCCGACGGCTTCCGCAAGCGCGTCCTGTACCTCGACACCTCGACGCTCGACGCCGAGCTGGTCGGGCGGGCCGTCGACGAGCCGGACCTGGCCGATCCGCGGCTGCGCGACCGGGTCCACCACCTGCACCAGGCGCTCGCCACACCCGGCGACGAGTTCGAGGCCGAGAGCCGGCTCGCTTTCATCCTGGACCGGCTCCGCCGCCAGCTCCGCCAGCGCTGCCCGGTCGGTGTCCAGCTGGCCGGACACGGCCTCGCGGTGCGCCTACGGGAGCTGCTGGACGCCCGGACCGTCGAGGGCGTCACCCTTCGGGAGGCCGCGGAACTGCTGCATGCCCACCCGACCCACCTGGTCCGGGCGTTCACCCAGGCGCACGGCGTGCCACCGCACACGTACCTGACCGGCCGCCGGGTCGAGCTGGCCCGTCGCCTGCTCCTCGCCGGGCAGCGGCCCGTCGAGACCGCCGTCGCGGCCGGGTTCTTCGACCAAGCGCACCTGACCCGCCACTTTCGGCGCTACCTGGGGGTCAGCCCGGCCCGCTACCCCCGCCCGAGCCGATCGCGTTCAGACGAGCTGGCCGCCGATGACGGCGAGCAGGCGCAGCTTCTCGTCGCTCGGCGACCCGGGTACGGCGGTGAAGACCAACAGTGTCTGTGACTGGTCGGGATCCACGAGCGTCTGGCAGTGCAGCTCCAACGCCCCGACCTCCGGGTGCACGAAGTGCTTGGGCGGGCAGTAGCCGGCGGGCACCGGGTGCTCCCGCCAGAGCTGCGCGAACTCCGGGCTCCTGGCCAGCAGGTCGTCGACGAGCGCGGCGGCCCGTGAGCCGCGCCCGTCACGGGTGTACGCCGCGTGCAGGTGCGCCACGAGCAGGCGACTCTGTGTCTGGTGATCCTGCGCCGGGTGCAGCTGCCGTGCCGTCGGGTCGGTGAACCAGCGGTGGTGCGCGCTGCGCGCCAACCCGGTGTACCGGGTCTCGTCACCGAGCAGGGCGACGGCCGGCGCGGTCTGCGCCAGGGTCTCGCCGAGGTGGTTCACCACCTGGGCCGGGGTGTCGTGCATCCGGTCGAGGATGCGCATCATTCCCGGGTTCACGTGGTCGGCCCGCACCGCGCGGCGCGGAACGGCGTGACCGGCGAGCTGGAACAGGTGGTCCCGTTCGGCGAGGGAGAGCCGCAGGCCCCGGGCCAGGGCGGCGAGCATCTGCTCCGAGGGGTGCGGCCCGCGCTTCTGCTCCAACCGGCTGTAGTAGTCGGTGGACATCCCGCTCAACGTGGCGACTTCCTCACGCCGCAGCCCTCCGGTGCGCCGACGGGGGCCCCGGGGCAACCCCACGTCCTCGGGCTGCAGGGCCTCCCGGCGGGTACGCAGGAAGCTCGCGAGTTGGGCGCGGTCCACGGGTGTCTCCGATCGGTGGGTGCCGGCGAATCGACAGGCACATGGAGTGCAACAGACCAGCCCCGCCCCGCTGTTCCACCCCACCCCAAGATCGCACTCCCGCCCGCGCCCTGCGCCCCGCGCCCGCGCCCGCGCCCGCGTTCAAGATCGCACTAAATCATGGTTGTAGTGGTGTGCGGGGCGATCGAGGCCACTACATCCACGATCCAGCACGATCTTGGGGCGGGGCGGGGCGGGGCGGGGCGGGGCGGGGCGGGGCGGGGCGGGGCGGGGCGGGTGTCCTGGTCCCGATGTCGACCGACAGGTGTGGGTCGCGGCCGTCTGGGGCGGTCAGCGTTGGATGGACTTGGTCTCCAGGAACTCCTCCAGCCCCAAGCGGCCGAACTCGCGGCCGTTGCCGGAGTGCTTGTAGCCGCCGAAGGGGGCGAGCGGATTCCAGTGGCCGGCGTTCACGTCGACCTGGCCCACGCGCAGCCGCCGGGCGATCGCCAGCGCGTGCTCCGGCTCACCGAAGACGCCGCTGGTCAGGCCGTACAGCGTGCCGTTGGCGATGGCAACGGCCTCCTCCTCGTCGGCGTAGGGGATGATCGTCAGCACCGGGCCGAAGATCTCCTCCTGGGCGATCGCGGAGGCTGGATCGACGTCAGCGAAGATCGTCGGCTGGACGTAGGCCCCGACGGTCAGCCCCTCGGGCCGCTGTGGGCCGCCGAACACGAGCCGAGCGCCGTCGGTGGTACCCCGTTCGATGTAGCCGACGACTTTCTGCCGGTGGGCCTCGGACGCCATCGGGCCGATCCGGGTGGCCTCGTCGCCAGGGTCGCCGACGGTGTACTGCTTCGCGGCCTCGACGGCCAACGTCACGACCTCGTCCTGACGGGAGGCGGGCACCAGCATCCGTGGCCATGCGCCGCAGACCTGACCGCCGTTGCTGAACGCCATCATCACGCCCCGCTCGACAGCGGTGGGCAGGTCGGCGTCGTCGAGGATGATGTTCGCGCCCTTGCCGCCCAGCTCCAGCGCGACCCGCTTGACGGTCGCCGCGGCCACTGCGGAGATCCGCTGTCCTGCCCGGGTGGAGCCGGTGAAGGAGATCATGTCGATGTCCGGGTGGGCGGAGATCGCCTCGCCGACGGTCGCGCCGGTGCCGTAGACCACGTTGAAGACACCCGCCGGTACGCCGGCCTCGGCGGCGACCTCGGCGAGGATGCGCGCGGTCAGCGGGGCGTTCTCGGACGGCTTGAAGACCATCGTGTTGCCGGCGAGCAGAGTCGGTGCCAGCTTGGAGACGATCTGCTGAAGCGGAAAGTTCCACGGCGTGATCGCGCCGACCACGCCGATCGGCTCGCGGACGATGAGCGAGTTGCCGACCTCCTCGGTCCAGGCGAAGTCGTCGGCCAGGCCGGCGATGGACTCGACCACGGCGGCCGGAAACGCGACCTGGGCGGTCCGGGACATGCCGATCGGAGAGCCCATCTCGGCGGTGATCGCCTGGGCGATCTCCTCCGTGCGGGCGGCGAGGCCGGCACCGAGGCGGCGCAGCACGTCTGCCCGGTACCGCGGGGTGGTCGCCGACCAGGCCGGGAAGGCGGCTCGGGCGACAGCGACGGCGCGGTCGACGTCGGCGGCGGTGCCGGCCGGGGTCTCGGCGACGACCTCGCCGGTGGCCGGGTTCACGACGGGAAGGGTGCCGGCGGAGCCGGTGACGGTCTCGCCACCGATCCAGTGGCCGGCAACGGTGTAGGTGGAAGGTGTCATGGACCGACCGTCGCACCGCTGCCGAACCCCAACCAGGTGCGGTTCATCCGCGGTTCGGCGATCCCTGGCTGGGGCCCCGCAGGTCGGGTTGGGCGAGCCCCAGCACCGGCGTGGCTGGGTGGCGTGTCCTGCCGATCGGGAGCTTCGCGGACTGCTCGGGGCAACGCCGACACCCGACCGGATGTCATAGTGCCGCGATGAAGGCGGATCTGCTCAGTTACTTGAAGGGCGGCCGTGAGTCGCTGCTGTGGAAGCTCGACGGGCTCGGCGAATACGATATTCGGCGTCCGTTGACCCCGACCGCTACCAACCTGCTCGGTCTGGTGAAGCACTCGGCGACCATGGAGATCCTCTACTTCGGCGTCGTGTTCGGCCGCCCGTTCGAGCAGGAACTGCCGTATGTCGGTGCCGGGGCGGAGACCAATGCCGACATGTGGGCGAGTGCGGATGAGACCCGCGAGGAGATCGTGGCGCTGTACGAGCGCGCGATCGCCCACGCCGACACCACCATCGAAGCCCTCGCACTGCACGACGTAGGCCACGTGCCGTGGTGGGGCGATGCGGCGGTCACGTTGCACCATGTCCTGGTCCACGTCATCGCGGAAACCCAGCGGCACGCAGGCCACGCTGACATCGTGCGCGAACTCATCGACGGCACGGCCGGGCTGCTGCCCAGGCACGACAATCTGCCCCCCGTGGACGAGTCATGGTGGCGGGACCACCGTCGGCGAGTGGAGCAGGCTGCCCTCGACGCCAGCCGGGGCAGCAGCTAGTTCTCTGCCGGCTGATTGCCACCCCGACGTCCGGCCACAGTTCGCACGGCCGATCGGATACGCGGCCGGTCCGTCACGAAATCCGGCGGCGGATCGTCACAGAGGGCGGTTAGTCTTCCTCCGCGCGTCGTCGTCCTGGCACGTCGCGCCCCGCGCCCGGTTGGCGCGGCATCGCCGCCACCGCCCACCGTCGGCCGGCTCAATCGACTTCAGGAGAGTTAGTGACACAGCAATCTCTCGCGACATCGGACAAACTCGACGCCGCGGTGCTCAAGGTGGCGGGCGTCGTCGTCCTTGGCGCGATCATGTCGATCCTCGACGTGACGGTGGTCAGCGTGGCGCTGCCCAAATTCCAGAGTGAGTTCGACGCGTCCTACGCCCGCGTCGCCTGGACCATGACCGCCTACACCCTTGCGCTCGCCACCGTGATTCCGCTCAGCGGGTGGGCGGCGGACCGGTTCGGCACCAAGCGGCTCTACATGGTGGCGCTGACCCTGTTCACGATCGGGTCGGGGCTCTGCGCCATGGCCGACACGATCGGCGAGCTGATCGGTTACCGGGTCCTCCAGGGCCTGGGTGGCGGCATGCTCATGCCGCTGGGCATGACCATCATGACCCGGGCGGCCGGTCCGCACCGGATCGGTCGGTTGATGGCCG
Source organism: Micromonospora sp. NPDC049089 (assembly GCF_040648775.1). Taxonomy (NCBI): domain Bacteria; kingdom Bacillati; phylum Actinomycetota; class Actinomycetes; order Micromonosporales; family Micromonosporaceae; genus Micromonospora; species Micromonospora sp. NPDC049089. Next base: position 1,172 of record NZ_JBEZEH010000267.1, on the reverse strand, counting down.
TCCTCGGCATCCCGATGCTTCTGGGGCCGATCGGCGGCCCGATCCTCGGTGGTTGGCTGATCGACACCGCGAGCTGGCACTGGATCTTCTTGATCAACCTGCCGATCGGCCTGATCGCCCTTATCTACGCGCAATTCGCGCTGCCGAAGGACGCGCCCGAGCCGTCCGAGTCGTTCGACTTCGTCGGCATGCTCATGCTCTCGCCGGGTCTCGCGCTGTTCCTCTACGGCGTCTCGTCCCTGCCGGAGGCGGGCACCTTCGCCGAGGCCAAGGTCTGGGCCCCGATGCTGGTCGGCGGCGCGCTGGTGGTGGCGTTCGTGCTCTACTCGTTCAAGCCCCGGCACCCGCTGCTCGACCTGCGGCTGTTCCGCAACCGCAGTCTGACCATCGCGTCAGTGACGATGTTCGTGTTCATCATCGCGTTCATGGGCGCCGGCCTGCTGTTCCCGAGCTACTTCCTGCAGGTGCGCGGTGAGTCGACGCTGGCCGCCGGCCTGCTGATGGCCCCGCAGGGCATCGGCGCGATGATCACGATGCCGATCGCCGGCACGTTGGCCGACCGGGTGCCGATCGGGCGTACCGTCCCGTTCGCGCTGGGGCTCATCGTCGTCGGGTTCTTCGGCTTCACCCAGGTCGACCCGCAGACCTCGTACTGGCTGCTCGGCGGTTCGCTGTTCGTGATGGGTCTGGGCATGGGCGGCACGATGATGCCGATCATGACGTCGGCGCTGCGGACGTTGCAGGCACAGGAGGTGGCCCGCGGTTCGACGCTGGTCAACATCCTCCAGCAGATCGGCGGTTCGGTCGGCGCAGCCGTGATGTCGGTGATCCTCACCAACGAGCTCAACGGCTCCCGGCCGATCCCCGGGCTGGTGGACGAGAGCGGCAAGCCGATCACCGAAGCCGGGCTGGCCATCGCCTCCCAGCAGCGGCCGGAGCTGCTCCAGCAGATGCCGGTGGACCCGTCGATCATCGAGCGCGGGTTGGACTTCGCCGCCAAGTCGTTCGCGAGCACGTTCTGGGTCGCGTTCGCGCTGGTCGTGCTCACGATCATCCCGGCGGCGTTCCTGCCGCGCCGACGTCAGCCGGCGCAGCTCGACGACCCGCAGGGCGAGCAGGTCAGGACGCCCGTCGTCATCCACTGACCGACCCCGCCGCGCGCGTCAAACCAC
>NZ_JBEZEH010000266.1:0-8258 GCF_040648775.1 Micromonospora sp. NPDC049089 | reverse complement strand
AGAGTAGGACGCCGCCGGACAATCTTCCAGAGAAGCCCACCCCAATTCGGGGTGGGCTTCTCTGCGTCTCCGCCCTTTTTCCGGGGGTCATCAGGGTCCCTGAACCCGGAGACCCGTCAAGGTCACGCTCGATCCTGGTTGTAGTGGCTTCGTGGTGTGTGGAGACCACTACATCCAGGATGTTGGACGATCTTGCGGCCGGCGCGGCAGCCCGCGTACTCGGTCAGTCTCGCGTCTGCATGCCGGCGCGGAGGTTGCGCAGCAAGCCGCCGGCGTCGCTGACCGACCGGCCCGGGAACATCGCCATGACCACGCTGCCGTGGTCGGCCCAGCCGCACACCGCGAAGTCCCCGCCCTCGCCGCTGGTGCTGCCACACTTCAGTACCCCGCCGAAGTCACCCGCGGGCAGCTCCCGCAGACCGTTCACCGCACCGGTCTCGTCCGACATCAGGCGGAAGAGGCTGTCCAGGTCCCGTTCCGGCTGCCAGAGCAGGGTGGTGCCACCGAAGATGAGCACTGAGCGCTTGTCGTCGGCCGGGTCGCGGTAGACGGTGCCGAAACTGCGGTCCAGTTCGATGTTCGCCGCCAGGCCGCTGCGTAGATAGTCGGCCGTGCTCTTCGCCCGCTCGCTGTCGTCGCGAGTCAGACCCGCCACCCGATCGGGTGAGGCCAGTTGGGTGTCCTTCTGCTGCGCCACCCGCCACCCACCGACACCAAGAACGCCGGCACTGGCGAGACCGACCACCAGCGCGACCGTCCAACCGATCTTGCGTCGGCGTGACCAGCTGCTGGGTCGCTCGTCGGGGTCGCCTCCGGAGTCCCGGGTGCTCAGCTGGATCGGCTCTTCGGTGAGCTCGACCGGCTCGCGGCCGCCGTCGCGCGACCGCTCGGTGAGATGTGCGTCGGACATAGCCGACACCGTACGCGAACGGCAGGTGGCGCACGTCAGGTCTGCGGAAGCCCTCCGTAGACTTGTCCGGTGACCGAGAGACTGGATGCCCAACGCCCCGACGCCCCGACCCTTGCCGGCCAGTACCAGCCCGGCGAGGTAGAGCAGCGACGGTACGAGCAGTGGGTAGCCGGCGGGCACTTCCGGGCCTCCGCCGACAGCGACAAGCCCCCATTCACCATCGTCATCCCGCCGCCGAACGTCACCGGCTCGCTGCACATGGGCCACGCGTTCGAGCACACGCTGATGGACGCGTTGACCCGGCGTAAGCGGATGCAGGGCTTCGAGGCGCTGTGGCTGCCGGGCATGGACCACGCCGGCATCGCCACCCAGAACCTGGTCGAGCGTCAGCTCGCCGCCGAGGGGTTGTCCCGGCACGATCTCGGCCGGGAGAAGTTCGTCGAGCGGGTCTGGCAGTGGAAGGCCGAGTCCGGTGGCGCCATTCTCGGCCAGATGCGTCGCCTCGGCGACTCCGTCGACTGGGACCGCGAGCGCTTCACCATGGACGAGGGGCTGACGCGCGCCGTCCAGACGATCTTCAAGAAGCTCTTCGACGACGGTCTGATCTACCGGGCCAACCGGATCATCAACTGGTGTCCGCGCTGCCTCACGGCGCTCTCCGACATCGAGGTCGAGCACACCGACGACGACGGCGAGCTGATCTCGATCCGCTACAGCGACGAGGTCGTGGTGGCCACCACCCGGGCCGAGACGATGCTCGGCGACACCGCCGTGGCGGTGCACCCCGACGACGAGCGCTACCAGCACCTGATCGGCACCGAGGTCGAGCTGCCGTTGACCGGTCGCCGGATCCCGATCGTCGCCGACGCGCACGTCGACCCGTCCTTCGGCACCGGCATGGTGAAGGTGACGCCGGCCCACGACCCGAACGACTTCGAGATCGGCCAGCGGCACGACCTGCCCGCGCTGACAGTGATGGACGAGCGCGGCGTGATCACCGTGCCCGGCCCGTTCGAGGGGTTGGACCGGTTCGAGGCGCGGCCGGCGATTGTGGCAGCGCTGCGGGAGCAGGGCCGGATCGTCGCCGAGAAGCGTCCGTACGTGCACGCGGTCGGGCACTGCTCACGGTGCAAGACCACCGTCGAGCCGCGGCTGTCGCTGCAGTGGTTCGTCAACACCGCCCCGCTGGCCCAGGCCGCGGGTGACGCGGTGCGTGACGGCCGGGTCCGCATCGAGCCGGCCGAGCTGGCCAAGCGCTACTTCGCCTGGGTCGACAACATGCACGACTGGTGCATCTCCCGGCAGCTGTGGTGGGGGCACCGCATCCCGGTCTGGTACGGCCCGGCGGGTGAGATCGTCTGCGTCGGCCCCGACGAGGCGCCGCCAGCCGGCGAGGGCTGGCACCAGGACGAGGACGTCCTGGACACCTGGTTCTCCAGCGGCCTGTGGCCGTTCTCCACCCTGGGCTGGCCCGAGCAGACCCCGGACCTGGCGAAGTTCTACCCGACCAGCGTGCTGGTGACCGGGTACGACATCCTGTTCTTCTGGGTCGCCCGGATGATGATGTTCGGCCTTTACGCGATGGACGGCCGCCCGCCCTTCGACGTGGTCGCGCTGCACGGCATGGTGCGCGACCAATTCGGCAAGAAGATGTCGAAGTCGTTCGGCAACGTGGTCGACCCATTGGACTGGATCGACCGGTACGGCGCCGACGCCACCCGGTTCACCCTGGCGCGGGGCGCGAACCCCGGCCAGGACGTCCCGGTCAGCGAGGAGTGGTGCCAGGGCTCCCGCAACTTCTGCAACAAGCTCTGGAACGCCACCCGGTTCGCCCTGATGAACGGCGCGCACACCACTGGTGACCTGCCCCCCACCGAGCAGCTCTCCACCGTCGACCGGTGGATCCTGTCCCGGTTGGCGCACGTCACCGCCGAGGTCGACGAGCAGTTCGAGGCGTACGAGTTCGCCAAGGTGTGCGACCTGCTCTACCACTTCGCCTGGGACGACGTCTGCGACTGGTATGTCGAGCTGAGCAAGCCGGTGCTCGCCGAGGGCGGTGAGCGCGCGGAGGCCAGCCGTCGGGTGCTCGGGCACGTGCTCGACCAGCTGCTGCGGCTGCTGCACCCGGTCATCCCGTTCGTCACCGAGGAGCTGTGGCTCGCGTTGACCGGCGGCGAGACGGTGCAGGCGGCCGCCTGGCCGGTGGCCGACCGGTCGCTGGTCGACGACGCCGCCGAGGCCGAGCTGGTCGGCGTTCAGCGGGTGGTCACCGAGATCCGCCGGTTCCGTTCCGACCAGGGGCTGCGGCCCACGCAGCGGGTGGCTGCCCGACTGGACGGGCTGTCCGGCGCGGGTATCGCTGCCCACGAGCCGCTGATCCGCTCGCTGGTCCGGTTGGATCCGGCCGGTGACGACTTCCAGGCCAGCGCCACGTTGGCCATGCCCGGCGCGGTCGGTGTCGCGTTGGACACCCGGGGGTCGATCGACGTGGCGGCCGAGCGGGCCCGGCTGACGAAGGACCGCGCGGCAGCCGAGAAGGAGGTCGCGCAGGCCCGGGCGAAGCTCGACAACCCTGCCTTCATCGGCAAGGCCCCCGAGCCGGTGGTCGCGAAGATTCGCGGCCGGCTCGCCACCGCCGAGGCCGACCTGGTCCGGATCGACGCTGCTCTGGAGACACTGCCCTCGTGACCGACCGTACCGAATTCGCCGCCGTCGAGGCCGAGCTGAACGCCCGTGGCTTCACCCGCATGGTCTTCGAGCTGGACCGGATCGAGTCGCTGCTCGACCTGCTCGGCAGCCCGCAGCGGGCGTACCCGGCGATCCACCTGACCGGCACCAACGGCAAGACCTCAACCGCGCGGATGATTGACTCGCTGTTGCGGGCGCACGGCCTGCACACCGGGCGGTACACCAGCCCGCACCTGGAGACCGTCCGGGAGCGGATCAGCCTGGACGGGGAGCCGGTCAGCGAGGAGCGGTTCGCCTCGGTGTACCGGGAGATCAAACCGCTGGCTGAGCTGGTCGACGCGCGGTCGGACGAGCCGCTGACGTACTTCGACATGACCACCGCGCTGGCGTTCGCCACCTTCGCCGACGCGCCGGTCGACATCGCGGTGGTCGAGGTTGGCCTCGGCGGGGCGGAGGACGCCACGAACGTCCTCCAGGCTGGGGTCTGTGTGATCACCCCGATCGGGCTGGACCACACCGAGTGGCTCGGTGACACGATCCAGGACATCGCGCTGGCGAAGGCCGGCATCATCCACCCGGGGGCCACCGTGATCTCGGCGGCCCAGGAGGAGGAGGCGGCCGGTCCCCTCCTCGACCGCTGCGCCGAGGTCGGGGCCACCATCGCCCGGGAGGGCGGTGAGTTCGGCGTGCTGGGTAGGGCGGTCGCGGTCGGCGGTCAGGTGCTCACCCTCCAGGGGCTGGGTGGCGTCTACGACGACGTGTTCATTCCGCTGCACGGTGCCCACCAGGCGCAGAACGCGGCCATGGCGCTTGCCGCCGTGGAGGCGTTCCTGGGCGCGGGGGCCCGACGTCAGCTGGACATCGAGGCGGTCCGCGAGGGCTTCGCCTCAACCAGCTCCCCGGGTCGGTTGGAGCGGGTCCGTAACGCCCCGACCATCCTGCTGGACGGTGCGCACAACCCGCACGGCATGAAGGCCACCGTCACCGCGCTCCAGGAGGAGTTCGCGTTCAGCAAGCTGGTGGCCGTCATCGGCGTACTGGCCGACAAGGACGCCGAAGCGCTGTTGGAGCTGTTGGAGCCGGTGGTCGACCAGGTGGTGGTCACCCGCAACAGCTCGCCACGGGCGATGCCGGTGGAGGAACTCGCGGCGCTGGCCGAGGAGATCTTCGGCGATGAGCGGGTCGACTCGGCCGAGGAGATGCCGGACGCCATCGAGTTGGCGGTGGCGTTGGCCGAGGAGGACGTCCCCGGTGAGCTGAGCGGGGTCGGGGTGCTGGTCACCGGGTCCGTGGTGACGGTCGCCGACGCGCGCCGGCTGCTGAAGCGATGACCAGCCCGGAGCGGGACCCGCACCCCACCGAGGACCCGACCGACCCGCCGGTCGGGCAGCCGGTGGGGGAGGAACCCACGGCCGGGCAGCCGCGACGCTCCGGGTTGCGCAACCCGGAGCGGGCGGTACGCGGTCTCGGTGCTGGCACGCTCAGCCTGGAGGCGCTGGTGCTGTTGCTGGCGATCCAGCCGATCCGGGTGGTCGGTGGTGACCTCGGCGGTGCCGCGATCGGTGCGGTGGTGGCACTGGCGGTGGCCGCCGTGGTGCTCGCCGGCATGATGCGTCGGCAGTGGGCCTGGAACGCCGGCACCGTGCTCCAGGGGCTGCTGTTGCTGGGCGGTCTGCTGCACTGGTCACTGCTCGGGCTGGGCATCATCTTCGCCCTGGTCTGGGCGTACGCGTTGCACGTCCGCCGCGTCATTCTCGGCTGACGGCGGACCCGGCCGGCGCTAGGCGGGCCGGGTCAGGCGTCAGCGCGTTCGCGCCACTGGGTGAGCGCGACGCCGTGACCATCCGGGTCGCGGAAGGCCGCCGCCCACCCCTCCAGCTTGGTGCCCCGGTTGACCACCCGGGGCGCGTACGTGAAGCGGACGCCCGACTCGCGCAACCGCTCGTACGCCGCCTCGATGTCGCTCACCTCAAGGTTGACGTGCACGAGCCGGCGGCTGATGGGCGCCGCCCCGGTCACCTCGCGCAGGACGATCCGGGTCGCCCCGGACGCCAGGACGGCGTTGTGGGCTCCCTGGTCGACCTCGCTGAAGCCGAGCACGTCGCGGTAGAAGTTGAGCGACCGCTGAAGGTCGGTGACCAGCAGGGTGAGGCCCACACCGCTGATCGGTGCCGCCGGGTCCGCGCCCGAGCCGGCGTCGAACCCGAAGATCGCCTGGTCCAGTTCCTCGTCGGTCACTGTCGTGCGTGCGGCCCCAGCCGGTGAGGGATCGTCCAGCGGAAGATCGAGTGGGTCCAGCGGGTCGGGAGTGCCCGGGCCGGAGCGCTGCGCGGGCGGCGGGTCGAAGCGCTGCGCGCTGGGCGGGTCGACGGGGTCCTCGGCGGGCGGGGCACTCGGGCCGCTCGCCTGCGAAGCGTCGAACCGGTCGGCGGCGGGCTCGTCGAAGCGCTCTTCGGCGGGCGGGCGCGGCGCCGGAGTGGTTGCCCGTCGGGGCAGCCCGCCGGCCTGCGGCTCGACGACCACGCCCTCCAACACCACCGGGCCACCCGGGCTCTGGTGCATCACCACGGGCTCGCGTTCCTCGGGCACGACGCCCGGCTCGTCGCGCCGGAGGTCGTCGCGCGAAGGGTCGGTGCGCAGCGGGTCACCGAGCGGGTCGCGGAACGGGTCACCGGCCGGGTCCCGGAACGGGTCACCGACCGGGTCGCGGAAGTCGTCGTCGGGTGCGCGGTCGGCCCACGGCGGCGCGTCCTGCTGGATCAACAGCTCGTCCACCGGCTCCGCGTCGGCGAACTCCGGCGGAAGATCGGCGACGGCAGCGGCGGTCTCGGCATGGGTGAGCACCTCGTCCCAGAGGACCTTGACGTGCCGCTGGTCGTCCAACGCGACCCGGATCGGCAGGGTCTGGCCCAGCGACGGCCACTTGGAGACCGGCACCCTCGGCTCAATGATCTTCTTGGACCGCGGCGGTAGACCAGGGGCGTCGATCACCAGTTGCAGTTCGCAGCGGCCGAACGCGTACTGGGTGGGTGGTTCGGAGGCGCTGTGCACGTGCCCGACGCCGACGACCCACGTGCGACCGCCGCCGCGTACGGTCGCCAGCGCGATCGCCAGCACCAGCAGGGCGACCCCCAGAGCCACGATGGCCCAACTCGTCATGCCGAGCCCGAACAGGACGACGAACGTGGCAACGGTGCCCAGCACCGCGCCGATCAGCTTGCGTACCGGCGCGATGGGTCGGTTCCCGCCATTCGCCACAGTGGACCTCCCGGGGTCAGGACCAGGCTAGGCCGGATCGGCCACCGGGGGAAAGACCGGCCGCCGCGCCGGTGCCGGGACCGGGTCGCTAGGCTGACCGTACCGATCCCAAGCGTTCAGCGCGTACAGGAGGAACCCAGCGTGTCCAGCAACAGCCCGGATGAGCGCAGCCTCGTTCTGATCAAGCCCGACGCGGTCCGCCGCGGCCTGGTCGGCGAGGTCCTCTCCCGCTTCGAGCGCAAGGGGCTGCGGATCGACGCGATGGCGCACCGGACGATGGATGCCGCGCTGGCCGACGAGCACTACGCCGAGCACGTCGACAAGGCGTTCTACCCGCCGCTGAAGGACTTCATGACCGGCGGCCCGCTGGTCGCGCTGGTGCTCTCCGGCGACCAGGTCATCGACGTGGTCCGCGGGCTGGTCGGCGCCACCGACGGACGCAAGGCCGCCGCCGGCACCATCCGGGGTGACCTGTCGTTGTCCAACCGGGAGAACCTGGTGCACGCCTCCGACTCGACTGACAGCGCCAAGCGCGAGATCGCGCTCTGGTTCCCCGAGCTGGGCTGACGCCCACCGGCCCGGGGTCGGCCGACGACGCCCGGGTTCAGCCGACCGCCGGCACCTTCGCCGGGTTGCCGACCACGTAGATCCCGGTGATCCGTCCGTCCGCCGCGGCGATGGTCAGCGTGTACCGACTGCCGTCGGCGCGGGTGATCAGCATCGCCGGTTCCCCGTTGAGCTCCACCGGATCCATCGCCACTCGGTGACGCGGGCCGTAGACCCCGGCGTAGAACCGGGCGATCCGGTCGGCGCCGCTGACCGGGTTGAGGGCGGCCCGCACCCGACCGCCGCCGTCGTTCCAGGCGGTGGCGTCGGCGGCCACCAGGTCGGTGAGCCTCGCCAGGTCACCGTCGCGGGCTGCGGCGAGGAACGCGTCCAGCAGCCGCTCCCGCTCCGGGCGGCTGGCGGTGAACCGACGCTGCTCCTGCCGTACCCGCGCGGTCGCCCGGTGGTACAGCTGCCGACAGTCGGCGACGGACCGCTCCAGGATCTCGGCGATCTCCGCGTACGGCAGGTCGAAGGCCGTGTGCAGGACGTACACCGCCCGCTCCGGCGGGGTGAGCCGCTCCAGGACGTGCAGCAACGCGGTGGAGAGCGAGTCACGTAGCTCCACTCGGTCCAACGGCCCGAACGGCGAGGGCGCGGTCGGCACCGGCTCGGGCAGCCACGTCCCGACGTACGTCTCGCGGGCCGCCTGCCGCGCGCGCAGCCGGTCCAGTGCCAACCGGGTGACCACCCTGGACAGGTACCGGCGTGGCTCCTCGACCCGGGCCCGGTCCACACCGAGCCAGCGCAGGTACGCCTCCTGGAGCACGTCCTCCGCGTCGTGCCGGCTGCCGAG
>NZ_JBEZEH010000265.1:0-8301 GCF_040648775.1 Micromonospora sp. NPDC049089 | reverse complement strand
CTCCATCCCCCCGGGTGGACCCGATGCGGGCGACCACCCACCCCGCAACGTCGGTGCGAGTCAGTCGACAGCGGCCCGCCAGCTCCAGGAGGTGCGCCGGGCCCGGCCGGGCAGCTCGCCGCGGCCGGTCATCCAGAGCAGCACCTCGGGCGCCGACCCGGGCGGGGCGTCCGGGAAGAGTCGGCGCAGCACCAGCGCGCTCAGCCGCTGCGACGGCTGCCACGGCACACCGAGACCGAGGGTGATGTCGTGGGTGTGCAGCAGAGTCTCAGCCACGCCCATGGCGGCGAAACCGGCCGGGTCGCACGGACCCCAGTGCCAGGCCCGCACGTCCGGCGAGGTGGCGTCGACGGCGGCGGCCAGCAGACCAGCGCAGGCCCGCACCACTGTGAGCACCTGCGTCGGGCTCGCGTCGGGGGAGACCCGCAGGTCGTACGGCAGATAGCCGTCATCCGGGCGGCCGGTGACCTGGCCCGCGTACGCGAGGAGATCGTGCGCGACGTGCGCCGCTGTCGTCCAGCAGCTCCAGCTCAGCGGGCCGGCCGGCACCGACCAGTCGCGGTCCCGGTGGGGCAGCAGCACGCTGGTCATCTCGTCGGCTGCCTCCCGAATGTCGGCACCGGTCACCGCCGACACTCGCCAACCCGCCGGGTAGCACCGGGCGTGGGATTCCCGTCGCGGGTAAAGAGCGTCGAGGCATGCAAGAATCCATCTTCGCATATGCGGGGAGGCGAGCGGAGTGTTGCCCAACCTGGTTTTGGACACGACGGTGTTGCCTCCGGCGGACCGGTTCGCGTTCTGGTACGCCCTGGTGGCTCAGGAGACGGCACCGGTGCACATCAGCAGCGGTCACCTGGACAACTTCGTGGCCTACGCCCAGGCCATCGATCTCGGCCGCATCCGGATGACCTCTTTGCGCTACCCGTCGCTGGACGCGATCCGGCCCACGAAACTGGTCCGCAGAATCGAGGGGGACTTCTATCAACTCGCGATACCACTGACGGGTCACAGCACGTTGATCCAGGACCGCACCGAGTCCACGCTGGAAGCCAGGAACCACTTCACGCTCCTGGACACCGCACGACCGCACGTCGCACGACACCGCGTCGAGGGCTCCGGTCCCGCCACCACGATCACCGTGCAGATACCGTACGCGGCGCTGCCCCTGGCGCCGGACCGGCTCCGCAGTCTGCTGGCCACGCCGATGCCGTCGCACCTCGGCGTCGGCGGGCTGTTGTCCCACCACCTGCGCAACATCGCGGCACACCCGGAGCAGTTCGAGCCGACCGAGGCCGAGATCCTGGGCGGGGTGGCGGTGGACCTGCTCACCGCGGCGCTCGCCCAGTACCTCGACATCGAGGACACCCTGTCGCCGGAAGCGCGGCAGACCGCACTTCGAGCCCGGGTCGTCGACTTCATCGACCGCCACCTCGACAGTGACGAGCTCAGCCCTCGCAGCGTCGCCGCCGCCCACCACATCTCGGTGCGGTCGCTGCACCGGCTGTTCGAGGCGGAGGCGACAACCGTTGCCGAACTCATCCGCGCCAAGCGCCTGGAGCAGTGCCGGCGTGATCTCGGCAACCCGCTGCTGCGGCAGTCGATTCAGGCCATCGCCGCCCGCTGGGGTTTCCCGGACAAGGCCCACTTCAGCCGCCTCTTCCGTGCCCACTACGGACGTTCGCCGCAGGAGTACCGCACCGGCGTCGCTCGCCAGGACCGGTGACCCGACCGACCGTTACCGCCGACGGTCGGTCGGATCGTCAGCGGCGAAGTCCCGGACCGCGGCGCGGATGCTCTCGCCGTACGGGTCGTCCGGCAACCGCACCAGGTGTTCGCGGGCTCGGGCGAGGTGCTCCCGGGCCGGGCCGACGTTGCCCAGGCGCCGGTGGCAGTCGGCCAGGTTGAGGTACAGCGACGGCAGGAACGCCTGGACCTGGAGCGAGGACAGATACCGCTGGGCGCGTTCGTCGGTCAGGTCGGAAACGGCGGCCAGGGCCCGTTCGTCCCAGGCAAGCTCCGCCTCGGTGGTGTCCTGCAGATCGGCGAGGTAGTGCGCCAGGGTGCAGCGGTGCAGGGCGTCACCGGTGGGGCCGAGCTCGTCCCACAACGCGGTGAGCAGCTCACGGGCTCGGGCAGGTGCGCCGCTCTGGCCGAACTGCACGGCCTCGATGATGCGGGTCATGGTCGGGTCGGCGGTCGTCTGGTCGGTCATGTCGCCGATGGTCGGACCTCGACCCGGTCGAGGGTCAAATCCAGACTACGTCTGGAAATTACAAATATCTGCTCAGATCTTGCACTCCACTGTCGACTCTCCCTAGGCTGCCGGGGTGAGCGAACATGCGCTGGTCGAGGCGAGAGATCTGACGAAGGTCTATCCAGCACGTGGGTCCACTGCGGAGTTCCGCGCTGTCGACGGCATCGACTTCGCGCTTGAACGGGGTGATTCGTTCGGGCTCCTCGGTCCCAACGGCGCCGGCAAGTCCACCACCATGCGGATGATCGCCGCCACGTCGCCGATCACCGGGGGCAGCCTGCGCGTGCTGGGCATGGACCCGATGAGACAGGGACCGGAGATCCGGGCCAGGCTGGGTGTCGTCACGCAGGACGACTACCTGGACAACGAACTCACCGTGCGGGAGAACCTGCACATCTACGGGCGATACTTCGGCCTGTCGCGGGCCGTCATCCGCGACCGCGCGACCCGACTGCTCGACTTCGCTCAGCTGCAGGAGAAAGCCGGCGACCAGGTCGAGACGCTCTCCGGCGGCATGCGGCGGCGGCTCACCATCGCCCGCTCCCTGATCAACGAACCGGACATCCTGCTGCTCGACGAGCCGACCACCGGCCTCGACCCGCAGGCCCGACACGTCCTGTGGGACCGGCTCTTCCAGCTCAAACAGCAGGGCGTCACCCTCATCCTCACGACGCACTACATGGACGAGGCCGAGCAGCTCTGCGACCGCATCATCGTGGTCGACCACGGCCGCATCGTCGCGCAGGGCTCACCCCGGGAACTGATCACCAGGTACGCCACCCGCGAGGTTCTCGAACTCCGCTTCCGCCTCGACGAACGCGACACCGCGGCGGAGAAACTGCGGACGTCGGCGCTGGCCACCGGCGGCAACGACACCGACGGCCGCGTCGAACTGCTTCCCGACCGGGTGCTCGTCTACACCGCCGACGGCGAGGCGGCCCTCGCCACGGTGCACGCCATGTCGCTCACGCCGCTCACCGCGCTGGTCCGCCGCGCGACGTTGGAGGACGTGTTCCTCAAGCTCACCGGCCGATCGCTCATCGAGTAGCAGGAGAAACCACTGGTGTTTCGTGTGTTCGGGTACTGGTTGACCCGCTACCGGCGTACCTGGCGGGGCTCGATCGTGATCAACGTGTTGAACCCTCTGCTGTTCCTCATCGGCATCGGAGCCGGGCTGGGCGCCCTGGTCGACGACAACGCGCCGGCCCAGATCGCCGGCGTCTCGTACGCGGCGTTCTTCGCCCCGGGCATGCTGGCCGCCGCCGCGATGCAGAACGCGTTCCTGGAAGGGGCCCCGGGTGTCGCCCGGGCTGCCGGCTTCGGGGCCTACCGCAGCGCCACACCGACGCCGCTGAGGCCCGAGCAACTCGCCGCCGGGCACCTGCTCTTCATCACCTTCCGGGTGCTCATCGCCAGCGGCGCCTTCATCGTGGTGATGGCCGCGTTCGGGTTGATCGGAGGATGGTGGGCCTTCGGCGCCCTGCTCGGCGCGACGCTGACCGGGGTCGCGTTCGCGGCACCCGCCGCCGCGTGGGCGGTCGGCGTACGCAAGCTGCGCCACATCGACACGGTGTTCCGCTTCGTCATCATGCCGCTCTACATGTTCTCTGGCACGTTCTTCGCGGTCTCGCAGCTACCCGAGTGGATCCGACCGGTGTCCTATCTGCTGCCGCTGTGGCACGGGGTGGAGCTGTGTCGCACCCTCAGCCTCGGTACGGCGACGGTCGCCGGCAGCTCCGTGCACATCGGCTACCTGCTGGCACTCGCCATCGGTGGCTACCTGGTCGCCCGGGTCACCTACCGCCGGCGGTTGCATCCGTGACGGCCCACGCCCGAAGCCTCCTGGAGGCACCATGACCACCGTCGCCGTACCCAGCTGGACGAGACGCCGGGCCCTGGCGCTCATCGAACGCAACTTCATGATCTACCGCCGGTCGGTCACACCGCTGCTCAACGCCCTCGTCGAACCGATCCTGTACCTGCTGTCGATCGGCGTCGGCGTCGGGATGCTCGTCGGCACGGTCCCCGGCGTCGATGTCCCGTACGCCGCCTACGTGGCCCCGGCGATCCTGGCGACCACGGCGATGAACACGGCGTTCAACCAGACGAGCTTCGGTGTGTTCATCCGGATGAGGGTCGAGAAGACCTACGAGGCGATCCTGCCGACACCGCTCTCCGTCACCGACATCGCCGTCGGCGAGGTGACCAGCGCGATGATCAACGGGCTGCTGACGTCGATCGGATTCCTCGCCCTCATGGCCGTCGGTGGGCTGGTCACGTCGGCCTGGGTGCTGCTGGCCCTGCCGGCGTCGCTGCTGATCTCGTACGCGTTCGCGGCCGGCGGACTGGCCGTCACCACGTACCTGCGCGATTTTCCCGACTTCCAGTACATCCAGCTGTTCATGCTGCCGATGTACCTGTTCGCCACGACGTTCTATCCCCTGTCGGTCTACCCGGAGGCGGTGCGGCCGGTGATCCAGGCGCTACCGCTCTACCACAGCATCGAGCTGGTCCGAGAACCCGCGGTGGGCCACGTCGGCTGGGAGCTGCTGATCCCGATGGCGTACCTCGTCGCGTTCGGCTCGATCGCGATGTACGTCGCCACCCGCCGCATGACCCGGGCGATGCTGCGCTGACCGGCTCGAGGGAGCGTCATCGCCGGGCGACGATGGCCTCGAGCACCGAGCGGACGGGTGTCGGGCCGTGGCCGATGACCGTCTCCAGCGTCGGATCGGTCACGGCGAACTCCTTCGCTCGCGCCGCGCGGTACATGCCGAGGGTGAAGTCGGCCGCAGCCGCGGGCATGCCTCGCGCGATGGCGGCCTCCCGCCACTCGTCGTCATCGGCGACGACACGTTCGACGGTGCGGCCCGTGATGTCGCTGAGGATGACGGCCACCGCTTCGAGGTCGAGCATCTCCGCGGCGGTCAACGGTGCCGTGACCCCGTCGAGTACGCCGTCCTCGGTGAGAGCGACGGCGGCGGCCTCGGCCAGGTCGGCGTGCGCGGTCCAGGACACCGGGCCGTCCGCCGGCGCCACGAGTTGCCCGGTCTCAAGCGCGGCGCCGATGGAGAGGCTGAGCGTGCTCGCGTAGAACCCGTTGCGCAGGGCGGTGAAGGCAACCCCCAGTTCGGCCAGGTGCTCCTCGGCGGCGGCGTGGATCGGCTGGGCGGCGAAGAGCGAGTCCCGGGAGGCGGCCTGGTGGCTGGTGTAGAGGACCCGGTTGGCTCCCGCGGCGCGGGCGGCGTCGATGGCGGCCCGGTTCGCGACGAACGCGCCGGCACCGCGGATCGCGGCGGACACGATGAGGACCTTGTCGGCACCCTCGAAGGCGTGCTTCAGCGTGGCCGGGTCGGTGAAGTCCGCGGCGCGCACCCGTACGCCCCGCTCGGCGAGGCCGGCTGCTCTGTCGACGTCGCGCACGCTCACACCCACGGCGTCGGCCGGCAGTCGGTCGAGCAGCCGGTCGACGATCTGGGACCCGAGGTTTCCAGTGGCACCGGTGACGACGATCATGATGAGCACTCCCTTGTTATCGGCGGTACTTGGCAGACGTTAGCACCGATAATTCGGGGATAACAAGACGCTGTTAGCATCGCTTCATGGTGACGACGCAGGACACCCGCGACGACGTCCGTGCGGGCATCGTCGCGGCAGCGACCCAACTGCTGCGGGAGAAGGGCGCGAACGCGGTGACGACGCGCGCCGTCGCCCAGGCCGCGGGCGTCCAGGCGCCGACCATCTATCGCCTGTTCGGCGACAAGGACGGCCTCATCGACGCCGTCGCCGAGCACGTCATGGCGGCCTACGTCAGCGGCAAATCGGTCGCCGCCGACGCCCCGACGGGCGACCCCGTAACGGATCTACGCGCCGGATGGCGCCTGCACGTGGAGTTCGGCCTGACAAACCCCGAGCTGTACGCGCTGATCGCCACCCGGGGGAGCGGCGCACCCTCGCCGGCGACAGTCGCCGGCCTCGACGTGCTACGTCGCCGCGTCCGGCGACTCGCCGCAGCCGGCCTGCTCCGGGTCGACGAGGAGCGCGCACTGCTGATGATCCACTCTGCGGGCAACGGAACCATCCTCACGCTGCTGGGAATGCCCCCCGACCAGCGAGACCTCGGTCTGGGGGAGGCCATGCTCGAGACCGTGCTCTCCGGCATCCTGGCGACAACTCCAGCGACACCCGACACCACCGCGAAGGCCGTCGCGGTGACCTTCGCGACGGTGCTGCCCGACCTCCCGGGGCTCACCGACGCCGAACGCGCGCTGATGGCCGAGTGGCTCCACCGATCGCTGACCCACCCGACCCCGTGATCACGTGGCGGGGAAAGAGCTCGACGGAATCGCGCTGGGGGAGATAGCTTGCAGGTGACCGCGACACCGCCTGAGGAGGTGAGACCCATGAACGTTGCAGCGATGTGGGTGCTCCCCCTTGCCGTCACGGTCGGGCGATTGACGTAGGCGTCGCCGGGAGCGCCTTGCCAACACGGCACTCCCGAAAGGCAATACCTGTGCAACTCTCCACCACGTCACCGTCGACCGATCGCACGTACGACGTGATCATCGCCGGCTGCGGGCCGACCGGTGCCATGCTCGCCGCCGAACTACGACTGCACGACGTGCGGGTCCTCGTTCTGGAGAAGGAGACCGAGCCGACGTCGGCCGTCCGCATCGTCAGCCTGCACATCCGCAGTCTGGAGCTGATGGCGATGCGCGGGCTGCTGGACCGCATCCTCCCGCACGGGCGGCGGCGTCCGGCCAGCGCCTTCTTCGCCGCCATCCCCAAGCCCGCGCCCGAGGGCCTGGATCCCCGGTACGCCTACCTCCTGGGTATCCCGCAGCCGGTCATCGAACGTCTGCTCGAAGAACACGCCATCGCACTGGGCGCGCAGGTCCGACGTGGTTGCGCGGTCGCCGGCCTCACGCAGGACGACGAGGGTGTGACAGTCGAACTGGCCGACGGGGAACAGCTGCGGTCGCGCTATCTCGTCGGTTGTGACGGCGGGCGCAGCACGGTGCGCAAACTGCTCGGCGTCGGCTTTCCCGGCGAGCCCGCCCGGACCGAGAGCCTGATGGGCGAGATGGAAGTGGGCGTCCCGCAGGAGGAGCTGGCCGTCACGGTGGCCAAGGTCCGCGAGACCCATCAGCGATTCTGGCTCCGGCCAGCCGGCGTCGGGGTCTACAGCGTCCTGGTGCCCGCCGCCGGGGTCAGCGACCGCGCCGAATCGCCCACCCTCGACGACTTCAAGCACCAGTTGCGCGCCGTCGCCGGGACGGACTTCGGCGTGCACTCCCCGCGTTGGTTGTCCCGCTTCGGTGATGCCACCCGGCTGGCCGACAGGTATCGGGTCGGGCGGGTGCTGCTGGCCGGCGACGCGGCGCACATCCATCCGCCCATCGGCGGGCAGGGCCTCAACCTGGGCGTTCAGGACGCAGTCAACCTCGGCTGGAAACTGGCCGCGCGGATCCGCGGCTGGGCGCCGGAGGCACTGCTGGACACCTACCAGGCCGAACGCCGCCCCGTCGCCGAAGCGGTGTTGGACAACACCCGAGCCCAGACGGAGTTGCTGTCCACCGAACCGGGCGCACAGGCGGTGCGGAGGCTGCTCATCGAGTTGATGGACTTCGACGAGGTGAACCTCCATCTGCTGGGGAAGATCAGCGCCATCGGCATCCGTTACGACTTCGGCGCGGGCCCCGACCTGCTCGGTCGCCGCCTGCCCGACATCGCCGTGCGGCAGGGCAACCTCTACGGTCTGCTGCACCACGGCCGGGGCCTGCTGCTGGACCGGACCGAACGCCTGACCGTCGGCAGTTGGTCAGACCGGGTCGATCACCTGGCCGATCCGACCGCAACACTGGACGTCCCCGGTGTCCTGCTGCGCCCCGACGGCCACGTCGCCTGGGTCGGTGACGACCAGCGGGACCTGGACCAGCACCTCTGCCGCTGGTTCGGCGAGCCGGCCCACTGATCTCAGGCCGGCGGCCTCGTCGTCGAGGCTGCGGGCCAGACCAACCAACGGCGACCGGGCGTTGGGCGACTCT
>NZ_JBEZEH010000264.1:0-8302 GCF_040648775.1 Micromonospora sp. NPDC049089 | reverse complement strand
TGGGTCACTCCATCGCCCCCGGTGTTTTCCACAACGTCCCCCCCCCACCCACAGACCTCGGGGCCGCACCCCACCGCGGGCCGGCCCCTTCGGCATGACCAGTCAAAGATCAGTGCTCGTTGCCCGCGGGGACCGGATCGACGTCGGAGGCCACCGCAGCCGACTGACCGTCGGAGGCCACCTCCACGCCGGGCGCCCTGTCGGTCGACGTGACGCGGTGGGCGCGACGGCGCAGCCACCAGGTGCTGCCGAGCCCGGCGAGCACCGCGAGGACCAATCCGGCCCAGGAGATGTCCTTCAGCCAGTGTTCGGCGGCCTTGCCGACCGAGTAGAGCAGGTACGTCGTGCCGAAGGCCCAGACCAAGCCGCCGGCCGCGTTCGCCAGGAGGAAGCGGCGGTACGGCACGTGCAGCGCACCGGCGAGCGGCCCGGCGAGGATCCGCAGCAGTGCCACGAACCGACCGAAGAAGACCGCCCAGACGCCGTGCCGCGCGAAGCTCTGTTCGGCACGGGCGAGTTGCGCCGGGCCCAGGTGTTTGGGGAACCGTCTGCCCAGTCGAGCGAGGAGAGGGCGACCGCCGCGTCGGCCGACGGCGTACCCGACGGAGTCGCCGACGATGGCGCCGAACGCCGCGGCGCTGGCCACCCACTCCGGCTCCACCACTCCGGTGGCGGCGAGCAGGGCGGAGCTGACGAGCACGATCTCTCCGGGCAGCGGGACACCCATGCTCTCGACGCCGATCACGCCGGCGACGATGAGGTAGACCACGCCCGGAGGCAGGGCCGAGAGCCAGTGCTGGACGTCGACCACTCGGCACCCCTTCCGATCCGGCCTCCGACCCTACCCTGGGACCTGGTGAACCGGCGTGCTCGCGGACACCGCCCAGCCGCCATCCAACCCTTAACCGCAGGGCTCGAGGGCTGGCGTCAGCCGGCGAGCGGGGCGACGAACTCCAGCCGGTTGCCGTGCGGGTCGTGAGTATGGAAGCGGCGCATCCCGGGCAGTTCGTCGTCACCCCAGACGACGTCGTACCCGGCGTCGAGCAGCCGACCGGCAAGCATGTCGAGGTCGGGGCGGAGCAGGGCAGGGTGTGCCTTGCGGGCGGGGCGGAAGTCGTCTTCGACGCCGAGGTGCAGTTCGGCGTCGTACCCGATGAACCAGCAACCGCCGCGGGCGGCGAGGGCCGGGGGTTTGGGTTTCTCGACCAGGCCGAGCAGGCCAGCGTAGAAGGCGCGCGAGACCTCCTCGGTGCCGCGCGGACAGGCCAGCAGTACGTGGTGGATCATTGCGGCACCTCCTGTCTCGAACCCTGGCACTCGCTTGCACATATAGCAAGACGGACGTACGGTTTTGTTGGAAGCGGAATCGGGCGGTAAGTGTCACCTAACCTCGGCGGCACCCCGGCCGGTGCGACAGACTGCTCAGGACTACTCACGGTCGCTGGTGTGAAGGAGTACGACGTGGCGAGCCTCGACACCTTCGGTGCGAAGACCCAGCTACGCGTCGGAGACGCGAGCTACGAGATTTTCAAGATCGACAAGGTGGACGGCCACGCACGGTTGCCGTACAGCCTGAAGATCCTGCTGGAGAACCTGCTGCGGACCGAGGACGGCGCGAACATCACCGCCGACCACATCCGCCAGCTCGGCGGGTGGGACTCCACCGCCGCCCCGAGCGTGGAGATCCAGTTCACCCCGGCGCGGGTCCTGATGCAGGACTTCACCGGCGTGCCCTGCGTGGTCGACCTGGCCACCATGCGCGAGGCAGTACGTGACCTGGGCGGCGACGCCACCAAGGTCAACCCCCTCGCCCCGGCCGAGCTGGTCATCGACCACTCGGTCATCGCCGACCTGTTCGGCCGCGAGGACGCGTTCGCCCGCAACGTCGAGCTGGAGTACGAGCGCAACAAGGAGCGCTACCAGTTCCTGCGCTGGGGTCAGACCGCGTTCAACGAGTTCAAGGTCGTCCCGCCGGGCACCGGCATCGTGCACCAGGTCAACATCGAGTACCTGGCCCGCACCATCATGGAGCGCAACGGCCAGGCGTACCCGGACACGGTGGTCGGCACCGACTCGCACACCACGATGGTCAACGGCCTGGGCGTGCTGGGCTGGGGCGTCGGCGGCATCGAGGCCGAGGCCGCGATGCTCGGCCAGCCGGTCAGCATGCTGATCCCCCGGGTGGTGGGTTTCAAGCTCTCCGGTGAGATGCCGGCCGGCACCACCGCCACCGACCTGGTGCTGACCATCACCGAGATGCTGCGCAAGCACGGTGTCGTCGGCAAGTTCGTCGAGTTCTACGGCCCCGGCGTGAGCGCGGTGCCGCTGGCCAACCGGGCCACCATCGGCAACATGTCCCCGGAGTACGGCTCCACCGTCGCGATCTTCCCGATCGACGCGGAGACGATCCGCTACCTGGAGCTGACCGGCCGGGACGCCGCGCAGGTCGCGCTCGTCGAGGCGTACGCCAAGGAGCAGGGTCTCTGGCACGACCCGGACGCCGAGCCGGACTACTCCGAGCGCCTGGAGCTGGATCTCGGCACCATCGAGCCGTCGCTCGCCGGCCCGAAGCGCCCGCAGGACCGGGTGCCGCTGGGCAGCGCCAAGACGCTGTTCCGCTCCGCGTTGACCGACTACGTTGCCGACGACTCCGTCGGTGAGCGCGACCTCAAGCCGGGTGTCCCCCGCGAGGAGCTGCCGCGCGGCGCCAACGGTCCGGCCGACGAGGCCAGCGCCGAGTCCTTCCCGGCCAGCGACCCGCCGGCCAACGAGTTCAGCGACCCGGCCGACGAGCCGCGTGACCTGGAGACCGCGGCGGTTGGCGCGGGCGGCCGGGCCAGTAACCCGGTCCGGGTCACGGGCAGCGACGGCGTGGAGTACGAGCTGGACCACGGCGCAGTGGTGATCGCAGCGATCACCTCCTGCACCAACACGTCCAACCCGCAGGTGATGATCGGTGCCGCGCTGCTGGCCCGCAACGCGGTGGAGAAGGGCCTGTCCCGCAAGCCGTGGGTGAAGACCACCCTGGCGCCCGGGTCGAAGGTCGTCATGGACTACTACGAGCGCGCCGGCCTCACCCCGTACCTGGACAAGCTCGGCTTCAACCTGGTCGGCTACGGCTGCACCACGTGCATCGGCAACTCGGGCCCGCTGCCCGAGGAGGTGTCCGCCGCGGTCAACGAGCACGACCTGTCGGTCGTCTCGGTGCTCTCGGGCAACCGGAACTTCGAGGGCCGGATCAACCCGGACGTCAAGATGAACTACCTGGCGTCGCCGCCGCTGGTGGTCGCCTACGCCCTGGCCGGCACCATGGACATCGACCTGGCCAACGAGCCGATCGGTGAGGACTCCGAGGGCAACCCGGTCTACCTGCGCGAGATCTGGCCGAACAGCGCCGAGATCCAGGACGTCATCGCCCAGGCGATCGGCGCCACCGGTTTCAGCGCCGCGTACGCCGATGTCTTCGCCGGCGACGAGCGGTGGCAGTCGCTGCCGACCCCGACCGGCGACACCTTCGCCTGGGAGAACGACTCCACCTACGTGCGTAAGCCCCCGTACTTCGAGGGCATGCAGCAGGAGCCGAGCCCGGTCGTCGACATCTCCGCCGCACGGGTGCTGGCCAAGCTGGGGGACTCGGTGACCACCGACCACATCTCGCCGGCCGGCGCGATCAAGGCGGACTCCCCGGCTGGCACGTACCTGGCCGAGCACGGTGTGCCGCGCCACGAGTTCAACTCGTACGGTTCCCGCCGGGGTAACCACGAGGTGATGATCCGGGGCACCTTCGCCAACATCCGGCTGCGCAACCAGCTGGTGCCCGGGGTGGAGGGTGGCTTCACCGTCAACCACCTCACCGGCGAGCAGACCTCGATCTACGACGCCTCGATGGCCTACCATGAGGCCGGCATCCCGCTGGTCATCCTGGCCGGCAAGGAGTACGGCTCGGGCTCGTCGCGGGACTGGGCGGCCAAGGGCACGATGCTGCTGGGCGTCCGGGCGGTCATCGCCGAGTCGTACGAGCGGATCCACCGCTCCAACCTGATCGGGATGGGCGTACTGCCGCTCCAGTTCCCCGTGGACGTCACCGCCGAGTCGCTCGGCCTGACCGGCACCGAGACGTTCACCATCACCGGGGTGACCGCCCTGAACGACGGTGACACCCCGAGCACCGTGCAGGTCAGCACCGACACCGGCGTGGAGTTCGACGCCGTGGTGCGGATCGACACCCCCGGTGAGGCGGACTACTACCGGCACGGCGGCATCCTGCAGTACGTGCTGCGCCGCATGATCGCCAACTGACGTACCGACGTCACCAGGCTCCTTCCCGCCCTCGGCGGGAGGGAGCCTGCGTCGTTTCCGGGTCGCTCCCCCTGTTGGGGCCCGCCACGGGCATGTATCCGGGCCTCGGTGGGCCGTTCACGGTGGCCGAGATGCCGGACGGGGCGCGGGTCGCGCACGTCGGCCGCGTCACCGCCTGAAGGCTGAGATCTTGGACAGTTTCCGTCAGCCGAAGACGGAAAGTGTCGAAGATTCACCCTGCCAGCCCTCTCCGACGCCCCGACCGGCGTCGTCATCAGGGTCGGACCATCAAACGCACAAGGGTGGTCCGACCGTCGGACTCGGCCAGCTCAGAGCTGACGCGATCCTCTAGGGTGCGAGTTCATCGGCCCGGTCGAGCAACGCACGGCGCTCAGCGGTCGAGCCCACCGCTGCTGCCGCCTCCCGGAACAGTCCTGCCGCGCGTCTCCGGTCGCCCTGCCGGGCCACCAGATCGGCCTGCACCGCCACGGCGAGCGGATGGTCGTCCAGCCTGCCTCCGGCGCGGGCCGCGTCGAGCAGGATCAACCCGGCGGCCGGTCCGTACGCATAGCCGTGCGCTACCGCCCGGTTGAGCGCGATCACCGGTGAGGGGCGCAGCTCGGCGAGCGCGTCGTAGGCCCGCGCGATCGTCGGCCAGTCGGTCTCGTCGGCCGAGGCGGCGGTGGCGTGGCAGGCGGCGATCCGGGCCTGCCACGCGTACGGCCCGTCCTGGCGTACCCGATCGAGGGCGGTCAGGCCCTCGGCGATGGCGGCGCGGTCCCACCGGTCGCGGTCCTGCCGTTGCAGGGTGAGCAGGTTGCCGGCGGCGTCGCGGCGGGCGTCCCGACGGGAGTGTTGGAACAGCAGCAGCGCCAGCAGCGCGGCGACCTCGGACTGGTGTGGCATCAGCCGGTCCAGCAGCCGGGCCAGCCGGACCGCCTCGTCGGCGAAGGCCGGTTCACCGTCGGCGACGTAGCCCCTGGTGAACAGCAGGTACAGCACGGCGAGGACGCCGGGCAGCCGCTCGGTCAGCGCCGGCCCGTTCGGCACCCGGTACGGGATGCCGGCCTGGGCGATGCGGGTGCGCGCCCGGGTCAACCGGCGGGTCATCGTCGACTCGCTGACCAGCAGCAGGCGGGCGATGTCAGCGGTTGGCACGCCGCAGACCGTTCGCAGCGTCAACGCCACCCGGGCCTCGATCGCGAGCGCCGGATGGCAGCAGGTGAAGATGAGACGCAACCGGTCGTCCACCACGTCCTGCCCCACCTCGGGCTCGGGGTGCGCGTCGTCGGGCGTGAGCAACGCCAGGTCGTGCAGCTTGCGCCGCTCCACTGTGGCCCGGCGCAGCACGTCGATCGCCCGGTTGCGCGCCACGGTCATGAGCCAGCCGCCCGGGTTGGTCGGCACACCGTCGGTGGGCCAACGTTCCAGCGCGACGGTCAACGACTCCTGGGCGCAGTCCTCGGCCAACGCCCAGTCCCCGGTGACCCGGATGAGGGTCGCGACGATCCGGGGGTACGCCTCGACGCCGGCGACCGCGACGGCCTCCGCCGCCGCCGCGTCGGACGGTGCCGGGATGCGCACCGGCCGGCGCGGCGGGGTGGACAACCTCGTCAGTCGGACAGGTCCGCGAACGGACGCAGTTCCAGTCGCCCCTCACGGGCCATCGGGTGGGTGCGAGCCACCTCGATCGCCTCGTCCAGGTCGGCGCAGTCGAGCAGGTCGAAGCCCACGATCACCTCGGCGGTCTCCGCGAACGGCCCCTCGGAGACGAGCAGCTCGCCGTCGCGAACGCGGACGGTGGTGGCCGCGCTGGTCGGCCCCAGTACGTTGCCGGTCAGGCGGCGGCCACGAGAGTCGTTCTCCGCCACCCACTTGTCGATGTCGGGAAGCTCGGTGGGGTCGGTGTCCGGCTCGGTGTCGCTGCAAACGAACATCATGTACTTCATCTGATCGCTCCCTTGGTTTCTCGGGGTGTCGCCAGCATGACGATCGGCCGGGAGCGTTCCGGACACCCTCCCCCGAAAAATTCCGGTCAGTCTCCGCTGGCGGCGCGGCGGCGGGCCTCGCGGGTCTTCATGGCGTGCTCCATCAGCGTGACGAGCACCTCCTTGCTGGACTCACGCTGCCGGGCGTCGCAGAGCAGCACCGGCACACCCGGGTCCAGGTTCAGCGCGGCCTGCACCTCGTCGAGCCGGTACTTCCGGGCGTCCTGGAAGCAGTTCACCGCCACCACGAAGGGCGTGCCCCGACCCTCGAAGTAGTCGATCGAGGGGAAGCAGTCGGCGAGCCGGCGGGTGTCGGCCAGCACCACCGCGCCGATCGCCCCCAACGCCAACTCGTCCCAGACGAACCAGAACCGGTCCTGCCCCGGCGTACCGAACAGGTACAGCACCAGGTCGTCGCTGATGGTGATCCGGCCGAAGTCCATGGCCACGGTGGTGGTGGTCTTGCTCTCCACCCCGGACAGGTCGTCGATGCCGACCCCCGACTCCGTCAGCACCTCCTCGGTGCGCAACGGCCGGGTTTCGCTGACCGCGCCGACCATCGTCGTCTTGCCCACGCCGAAGCCGCCCGCGACCAGGATCTTGATCGCGGTGGGCAGTGGCGTCGCTCCCGCCGGCCGGTCAGAGTGCCCGTAGTCCATTGATTACCGCCTCGAAGATGCTGTTGTCGGGAAGACCGGCCGTGGTCTGTGGCTCGCGGACCTGCACCAGGCTGCGGGCCGCCAGATCACCGAGGAGCACCCTGATGGTGCCCACCGGCAGGTCGAGATGGGCGGCGATCTCGGCGACGGACTGTATGCGTTGGCACAGCCCGACGATCGCCAAGTGCTCGGGACCGAGACCGACCTCGGGCGTGACCTCGGCTCGGGTCGCCGTGACCAGGGAGATCAGGTCGAATGTGCCGGTGACCGGGCGGGCCCGACCACGCGTCACCGCGTACGGACGCACCACCGGACCCGCGTGGTCATCCACCCACTGATGGTCTGCGGACTCCCCCTGGACCGTCATCGCCGCTACCTCTCGCCGACCTGCTGATCAGTGCCGCGCGACGGTGATGCGACGTACTTGCCGACCCGGGTGACCAGCATCGCCATCTCGTAGGCGATCAGGCCGACGTCGGCGTCCTCGCTGGCCAGTACCGCCAGGCAGGCGTTGCGGCCCGCCGCGGTGACGAACAGGAACGACGACTGCATCTCGATGATGGTCTGTTGCACCTGCCCGCCACCGAAACGCTTGCCGGCGCCCCGCGCGAGGCTCTGGATGCCGGCCGCCATCGCAGCGAGGTGCTCACCGTCGTCCCGGCTCAACCCCTGCGAGGAGGCCATCAGGAGGCCGTCGGTGGAGAGCGCGACCGCGTGTTCGGCCTGCTTCACCCGGCCCACCAGGTCATCCAGCAACCACGTCAGGTCGGCGCTCGAAGCCGTCTTCTGGGTCACTTCGTCGTCCTCTTCTCGCCCGGCTGTGTGCCGTTGTTCGTCTGGGGCTCGACCGTCACACCGCGCGTCGTCGGTGCTCGGTCAGGTCGCTTGTGGATCCTCGTCGGCCGGCTCGGACGGCGTCGTCGTCACCGGTGCGCCGGAGGCGCCGCCGAGCAGCCGCGCCGCGTCGGTCCGCCCACGCCGGGTGCCGGTCTGGTAGGAGCTCATCATCCGGCGAACCTGCTCCGGTGGGCGCACCACATCCTCGTCGTCGGTTTCGGACACCGCCGGGTCGTCTCGCAACTCGGGAACGATGTTCGCCTGTCGGACCCGGACGGGCAGGCCGGAGTCGGTCCGCTCCGCATCGGCGCTGGCGGGCGCCGGCCCACCGTCGCCGGCCGGGGCCGCCTCTTCGCCGGAGGGCTCCGGGCGGGTGGTGTCGACAGCGGGCAGCCCGGTGGGCACTGTCGGGGCTTCCAAGGCCGGCTGAGCGGGCCCGCGCCGGGCGCGGGTGGGCAGGTCGGCCGCCGGCCGCTTGCTGCTCGGTCTGGGAGCGGGTGGCATCGGCTTCGACTCGGC
>NZ_JBEZEH010000263.1:0-8361 GCF_040648775.1 Micromonospora sp. NPDC049089 | reverse complement strand
GTCGGGGTCTGGGGGCGCGGGTTTTGCGGGGCGCGCCCTTCGCTGATGCTGTGGTTCGGGGGAACTACATGCTGGAGATGTCGCCCTGCTTGGCGCGGACGGCTTCGGCAGCCTCCAGGAGGCTGGCGCGCTCGTCGGCGTCCAGGTCGGTCT
Source organism: Micromonospora sp. NPDC049089 (assembly GCF_040648775.1). NCBI lineage: Bacteria > Bacillati > Actinomycetota > Actinomycetes > Micromonosporales > Micromonosporaceae > Micromonospora > Micromonospora sp. NPDC049089. The sequence continues at coordinate 8,208 of NZ_JBEZEH010000263.1, read as the reverse complement.
CGACGACCCGCTTGACGCCCTCGGCGCCGATCTCGGCCTCGACACCCAGATAGACACCGGAGATGCCGTACTCGCCGTCGACCCAGGCGCAGACCGGCATGACCTCGCCGGAGTCCTCCGCGACGGCCTTCGCCATCCGCGCCGCGGCGGCGGACGGGGCGTAGTAGGCCGAACCGGTCTTGAGCAGCGCGACCACCTCGGCGCCACCGTTGCGGGTCTTGACGACCAGCTCCTCGATCTGCTCGGCCGGCATGGCGTCGCGCAGCGGCTTGCCGTTGACGGTGCTCTTCGACGGCACCGGGACCATGGTGTCTCCGTGCGAGCCCAGGGTCAGGGTGCGTACGGAGGCCACCGGCACCTTCAGCGCCTCGGCGACGAAGTTGCTGAACCGGGCGGTGTCGAGCATGCCGGCCTGGCCGAGCACCCGGTTCTTCGGGAACTGGGTGGCGAGCTGGGCCAGCGCGGTCATCTCGTCCAGCGGGTTGGAGACCACGATGACGACGGCGTTCGGGGCGTACTTGGCGACGTTCTCGGCGACCTGCCGGACGATCTTGGCGTTGGTCTCCAGCAGGTCCATCCGGCTCATGCCGGGCTTGCGCGGCAGACCAGCGGTGATCACGACGACGTCGGAGCCCTCGATGCTCTCGTAGCCCTCACCGTTGGGGCCGGTGGTCACGCCGACCACCTTGGTCTCGAAGCCTTCGATGGCCCGGGACTGGTTGAGGTCGAGCGCGAGGCCTGCGGGCTTGCCCTCCACGATGTCGGTGATCACTACGGTGTCGAAGACGTCGTACTCGGCCAGGCGCTGTGCGGTGGTGGAGCCGTAGAAGCCAGCCCCGACGACAGTGACCTTCTTACCCATGGTCGTCCCACTCCCTGATACCAGTCGGTTTTCCGGACCGTATCAGTCATCCTGGCACCGAACAGGGCAGGGGCGGCGGCCGTCGCCGGGATGGGTCGAACGTCACCGGCGTCGCCGGCGTCCGGTTCAGCCGCGCTCGGCGCGCTCGACGACGTTGGTGAGCAGCATGGCCCGGGTCATCGGGCCCACGCCGCCGGGCATGGGGACCAGCGCGCCGGCCGTCTCGGCCACCTCCGGGTCCACGTCACCGGTGTAGCGGCCCTTGCCGTCCGCTCCGATGACGCGGGTGATGCCGACGTCCACCACCACCGCGCCCGGGTTGATCATATCGGCGGTGAGCAGACCCGGTACGCCGGCCGCGACGATGACGATGTCGGCGGCGCGCGTGTGCGAGGCGAGGTCGAGGGTGCCGGTGTGGCAGAGGGTGACTGTGGCGTTCTCGCTGCGCCTGGTGAGCAGCAGGCCGAGCGGTCGGCCAACCGTGTTGCCGCGACCGACCACCGCGACGGTGGCCCCGCGCAGCGCCACGTCGTGCCGGCGGAGCAGCTCGACGATGCCGCGCGGCGTGCACGGCAGCGGACCGTCGTAGCCGAGCACGAGCCGACCCAGGTTGACCGGGTGCAGGCCGTCGGCGTCCTTGTCCGGGTCGATCAACTCCAGCACCCGCTGGGTGTCGAGGTGGGCCGGCAGCGGCAGCTGGACGATGTAGCCGTGGCACGCCGGGTCGGCGTTCAGCTCGGCCAGTACGTCGTCGACCTGCTGTTGGGTGGCGTCGGCCGGCAGTTCGCGGCGGATCGAGGCGATGCCCACCTCGGCGCAGTCGCGGTGCTTGCCGTTGACGTACGCCTGGCTGCCCGGATCCGCCCCGACCAGGACCGTGCCGAGCCCGGGGGTGATGCCGCGTTCCGCGAGTGCCTTCACCCGGATGCGCAGCTCGTCCTTGATCTCCGCTGCGGTTGCCTTGCCGTCCAGAAGCGTCGCCGTCACGACCAGATCGTCTCACGGCCACCGCCCGCGGATCAGACGACCTCGCTCCGGGCCGTCCGCCGCCCCACTGCGGCGGGGCGGCCATCGGACGGGCCGGGTCACGTCAGAGTGACCGCCGCTGGAGTAACCCTGCGTGAGGTGTTGCTAGTCACTTTCAGTGACAATCTGTGGATTCGATCACTGTCGAACCAGACAGGAGGGGGCTGATCCACGGAGAGGGGACGGCAACCCCAGGCGGCGTCGACCCGACCGGGAGGGTACGAACGCAACGTCAAACGTCGCCATTTCAGCAGGCCAAGTCGATGATTCCGGTTTGGGGTAGCAGATTCACTCGCCTTCGACAACTGAATCAACCCCGGACCGTTACCCACCCGCAACCGCGTCGTTGTCGAAGGCCGGTCACCGACCTACCGTTACCGCTTGTTGCGCAGCGTAAACCCAGCGTCGGGCCTGACTGCGCAGCGTGAGGAGATGAGGAGGCTCAATGCGAGTTCGTAGACTCGCCGCCTGGACCGCCCTCCCGCTCGCGGTGACGCTGGGCCTCGCGGCCTGCGGCAGCGGCGGAGACGGTGGATCCGGTGGCAGCGACAGTTCGGTGGTCAGCATCCAGATCGCCGAGCCGAAGCACCTGGTTCCCACAAACACCACCGAGACGTCCGGGTCGCAGGTGATCGCCGGCCTGTTCAGCCCGCTCGTCGACTACGACGCCCAGAACAAGCCGTACGAGGTCGCCGCTCAGTCGATCACCTCGTCCGACAACAAGGTCTGGACGATCAAGATCAAGGACGGCTTCACCTTCCACAACGGTGAGAAGGTCACGTCCCAGAACTACATCAACGCCTGGAACTACGGCGCGTACGCCCCGAACGGTCAGGACACCAACCCCTTCTTCGAGAAGATCGCTGGTTACGCCGACCTGCAGGACAAGGCGCCGAAGGCCAAGGAGATGTCCGGCCTGAAGAAGGTCGACGACCTCACCTTCACCGTGACGCTGTCCGATCCGTACATCGACTTCAAGACGACGCTGGGCTACAACGCGTTCTTCCCGATGCCGGACGCCGCGTTCTCGGCTCCGGGCGTGCTCAAGGACTCCTACGAGCAGGCGCCGATCGGGCAGGGCCCCTTCAAGATGAAGGGCACCTGGCAGCACGACAGCAAGATCGACGTCGAGCGCTACGACGCGTACCCGGGCGAGAAGCCCAAGGTCAAGAACATCGAGTTCCGGATCTACCAGCAGCTCACCGCGGCCTACGCGGACGTCCTGGCGGACAACCTGGACGTGCTGCCCACGATCCCGACCGAGAGCCTGAGCACCGCGCCAAGCGACCTGGGCGACCGGTACAAGACCAGCCCGATGTCGTCGTTCCAGTTCCTCGCGTTCCCGACGTTCGACAAGGACTACAGCAACCCGGACGTGCGCAAGGCCATCTCGATGGCGATCGACCGTGACGAGATCACCAAGTCGGTCTTCAAGGGCTCGCAGACGTCGGCGCGCTCCTTCGTCGCACCGGTCCTGCCGGGCTACCGGGAGGACACCGCGGGCAAGGCCGCCGAGTTCAACCCGACCGAGGCCAAGAAGCTCTACCAGGCCGCCGGCGGTCCGTCGAAGATCGTCATCTCGTACAACGGCGACGGCGGGCACAAGGACTGGGTCGACGCCACGGTCAACCAGCTCAAGACCAACCTGGGCGTGGACGCGGTCGGCTCGGTCGAGCCGAAGTTCGCCGACCTGCTGACCAAGGTCGAGAAGAAGACGCCGGTGGGTGCGTTCCGGATGGGCTGGGTCATGGACTACCCGACCATGGAGGACTACCTCGGCCCGCTGTACAGCACGAACGGCTCGTCGAACTACTACGGCTACAGCAACCCGGAGTTCGACAAGCTGGTCAAGGAGGGTTCCGCCGCCAAGACGCAGGACGAGGCGATCGCCAAGTACCAGCAGGCGGAGGACATCCTGGCCAAGGACATGCCGGTGATCCCGCTCCGCTTCGGCGAGAACGTGTTCGGCCACTCGTCCAAGGTCAAGAACGTCGAGATGGACCTGTTCCAGCGGGTCAACCTCGTCAAGATCGAAGCAGCCAGCTGAGCTGACCATGGTGCGGGCCACCCGGGCGACGATGCCCGGGTGGCCCCGACCGCGCCACCGGGGCCGGGCCGCAGCAGCGGACCCGGCGTCGGTGGCGCCGGCTCCCCCGGGCCGGACGGAACGTCTCGGATATTTCGGGTACGACCAGAGATGCCGTCCTGCGACCCTTTCGCACATTTCCGGAGAGACTGCTAAGCATGTTCCGCTACATCCTGCGGCGCCTACTGCAGATGGTCCTGGCGTTCTTCGGGACCACCTTGATCGTCTACGCGCTGACATTCGCCGGGCAGGGCGACCCGATCCAGGCGCTCGCCGGCGAACGGCCGGTGACGCCAGCGCAGCGGGCCTACCTCACCGAGAAGTACAACCTGGATCAGACGGGCGTCGGTGGCTTCTTCTACCGCTACTTCGACTACGTGAAGGACCTGCTCCAGGGCAACCTGGGCGAGTCGCTCACGGGTCGGAGCATCGGTGACATCCTCCAGCAGGCCTGGCCGGTCACCGTGCGGCTCGCGCTCATCGCGCTCGCCGTGGCGATCATCTTCGGTGTCACCGCCGGGGTTCTCGCCGGCATCCGCCGGGCCAGCATCTTCGACAACTCGACGCTGGTGCTGACCCTGCTGGTGCTGGGCATCCCGACGATCGTGCTGGCACCGCTGGCGCAGTACTTCCTGGGCGTCAAGTGGCAGCTCTTCCCACCCACCGCCGGCTCCGACCCGACGTTCTACGCGCTCCTGCTGCCGGGCATCGTGCTCGGCTCGCTGTCGCTGGCCACCGCCCTACGACTCACCCGGGCCTCGGTGGCGGAGAACCTGCGCGCGGACTACGTCCGGACCGCCCGGTCCAAGGGCCTGGTCAAGCGGCGCATCGTCATCGTCCACGTGCTGCGCAACTCGCTGATCCCGGTGGTCACCTTCCTCGGTGTGGAACTGGGCAACCTGATGAGCGGCGCGATCATCACCGAGGGCGTCTTCAACATCCCCGGCGTGGGCTTCAACCTCTTCCGCGGCATCCGCACCGAGGACGGCCCCCTGGTGGTGGGCATCGTCAGCGTGCTCGTCGTGGTCTACCTGGTCTCGAACCTGGTGGTGGACGTCCTGTACGCCGTACTCGACCCGAGGATCCGCTATGAGTGACTTTGAGACTGTGGCGGCCACCGAGAACCAGGCCGCGCGACGTGGCCCCTCGGGAGAGCCGGGCACGCCCAACCAGGTCGGTGCCGCGAACAAGCCCCGCAGCCTGGCCGGGGACGCCTGGCGCGACCTGCGCCGCAACCCGATCTTCTGGATCTCGCTGGCGCTGGTCGTCATCTTCACCCTGATGGCGCTGCTCCCCGGGGTCTTCACTGCCAACAACCCGAACGACTGCCTGCTCTCCCGGCAACACGCCGGGCCGTCCGGCGGGGCCATCTTCGGGTACGACTTCCAGGGCTGCGACACGTACTCCCGGGCGGTCTACGGCACCCGGGCGTCGCTGCTGGTCGGCGCGCTCGCCGCGCTCGGCACCGGCATCATCGCGCTGGTGGTCGGCATGCTGGCCGGTTACTTCGGCCGCTGGGTCGACGCTGTGCTCTCCCGGGTGATCGACGTGGTGCTCGGCATCCCGCTGCTGCTGGCCGCGATCGTGCTGCTCAAGCGGGTGTCCAGTGACAACCAGTGGGCTCGGATCGGCGCTGTCGTCTTTGTGTTGGCCCTCCTCGGATGGACCACCGCCGCCCGCGTGGTCCGGTCCTCGGTGATCACCGCGAAGGAGCAGGACTATGTCGCGGCGGCCCGGATGCTCGGTGCCGGCAACAGCCGGATCATGTGGCGGCACATTCTGCCGAACTCGCTGGCCCCGGCGATCGTCGTGCTGACCATCGCGCTCGGCTCGTTCATCGCGGCTGAGGCGACGCTCTCCTTCCTCGGCATCGGCCTGAAGGCGCCCACCATCTCGTGGGGGCAGGACATCGACACCGGCCGGATCCACATGCGGGAGGCGGCGACCCCGTTGATCGTCCCGTCGGCCTTCCTGGCACTGACCGTGCTGGCGTTCATCATGCTCGGCGACGCGATCCGTGACGCCTTCGACCCGAAGCTGCGGTGAGAACATCATGACCGTCAATCCCACTCCCGCCTCTGCCACTCCCGAGGGCGGTCACCTGCTGGAGTTGCGGGACCTGCACGTCGAGTTCCGCACCAACGAGGGTGTCGCCCGGGTGATCAACGGGGTGTCGTACCACCTGGACGCCGGCGAGACCCTTGCCGTGCTCGGCGAATCCGGCTCGGGGAAGTCGGTCACCGCCCAGGCGATCATGGGCATCCTGGACACCCCGCCCGCGTTCGTCCGCTCCGGCCAGATCCTCTACCAGGGTGAGGACCTGCTCACCCGCTCCGAGGAGCAGCGCCGGCAGGTACGCGGCAAGGAGATCGCAATGATCTTCCAGGACGCGCTCTCCGCCCTCAACCCGGTCTTCCCCGTCGGCTGGCAGATCGGTGAGACGCTGCGCCAGCGCGCCGGCATGTCCCGAGCCGACGCTCGACGTCGTGCCGTCGAGCTGATGGATCTGGTCAAGATCCCGGGCGCCGCCAAGCGGATCGGCGACTACCCGCACCAGTTCTCCGGCGGTATGCGGCAGCGCGTCATGATCGCCATGGCGTTGGCGCTGGACCCGAAGGTGCTGATCGCCGACGAGCCCACCACGGCCCTCGACGTGACAGTGCAGGCCCAGATCATGGACCTGCTGGCCGACCTCCGCCGGGAACTCAACATGGCGATGATCCTGATCACCCACGACCTGGGTGTGGTCGCCGGTGTCGCGGACCGGATCGCTGTCATGTACGCCGGCCGGATCGTCGAACACGCCGACGTCCGCTCGCTCTACAAGGCGCCCGCCCACCCGTACACAAAGGGTTTGTTGGAGTCGATCCCGCGCCTGGACGTTCGCGGCCAGGAACTGTCGACGATCAAGGGGTTGCCGCCGAACCTGATGCGCATCCCGTCCGGCTGCCCGTTCCACCCCCGGTGCCCGTACGTCCAGCAGGTCTGCGTGGACGAGGTGCCGCACGACCTGGTCCTCGGCGACGGCCGGACCAGCGCTTGCCACTTCGCGCAGGAGGTCCGTGATGACAGCGTCGCCCGCTAACCCCACGAAGGTCCGCGGCGAGACCATTCTCTCCGTCGACAACCTGGTGAAGCACTTCCCGATCACCCAGGGCGTGCTGTTCCAGCGGCAGATCGGGGCGGTGAAGGCCGTCGACGGGGTGAGCTTCGAGCTGCGTCGGGGCGAGACGCTCGGCGTCGTCGGCGAGTCCGGCTGCGGCAAGTCCACCCTCGCCCGGCTGCTGATGCGGTTGGAGACGCCCACCTCCGGGCGCGCCACCCTGGAGGGCAAGGACCTGTTCAAGGCTTCCGGGGGTGAGCTGCGCCGGCTGCGCCGCAACATGCAGATGGTGATGCAGGATCCGTACACCTCGCTGAACCCCCGGATGACGGTCGGCGACATCATCGGCGAGCCGTTCGAGATCCACCCGGATGCCGCGCCGAAGGGCAGCAAGGCCAAGCGGGTCCAGGAGCTGTTGGACCTGGTCGGGCTCAACCCGGAGCACATCAACAGGTACCCGCACCAGTTCTCCGGCGGTCAGCGTCAGCGCATCGGCATCGCCCGCGCCCTCGCGCTGAAGCCCGAGGTGATCGTCTGCGACGAGCCGGTGTCGGCGCTCGACGTCTCCATCCAGGCCCAGGTGATCAACCTGCTCAAGCAGCTGCAGGGCGAGCTGGGGCTCTCGTACATCTTCATCGCGCACGACCTGTCGGTGGTGCGGCACATCGCCGACCGCGTCGCGGTGATGTACCTCGGTCGGATCGTCGAGATCGGCACCGAGGACGAGATCTACGAGCGGGCCACCCACCCGTACACCCAGGCTCTGCTCTCCGCGGTGCCGGTGCCGGACCCGGAGGCCCGCGACCAGCGCAACATGATCCGGCTGGTTGGCGACGTGCCCAGCCCGGCCGATCCGCCCAGCGGGTGCCACTTCCGGACCCGCTGCTGGAAGGCCCAGGACATCTGCGCCACCCAGGACCCGGCGACGGTGCCGAGGGCAGCGGACCCCCACCCGTCCGCCTGCCACTTCGCCGAACTCCGCCCCACCCCCACAGCCTGACCCCAACCCGACCTCAACCGTTGATCATGAAGTTATTGCCCTGCGCAGCGGCGTGTCGTGGCAATAACTTCATGATCGACGAGGTCGGAGCCCTCCGTGGCAGTGGACGAAGTGGCGGGTTCCGGTCAGGT
>NZ_JBEZEH010000262.1:0-8365 GCF_040648775.1 Micromonospora sp. NPDC049089 | reverse complement strand
GGCTTGTCGCGGTTGGCCCCCCGCTTGTCCCTTTGGTTTCGCTGCCCCCCCCGCCCGGCGGTGGCGTCCGGTCAGGCCGGGGTCGCCGCCAGCTCGGCGTTCGCGTGTTGGGTGACGAGGGTGAGCACCCGCGCTGCCGTGCTGGCCTCGTCGGTGGGGATTCCCGCGTACAGCCGGGCGCTGAGGTCGGCGACGGCGGCGACGACGCCGCGTTGCGTGGCGCGACCGGTGTCGGTGAGCGCCAGCCGTGTCTCGTCGCCGCCGGCCGGGCCGTCGACCTGCGCGAGGCCGGCGTCGACGAGGTGGTCGACCACCTGGCGCGCGGCCGAATCGTCGATCTTGAGCGTGCTGGTGACCCGGTGCGTGAGGTCTGCGGGTTCGATCGGGCCCTGGGCGAGGACGTGCAGCGCGACCACCTGGTTGAACGTGACGCCGAGTGTGCTGATGGCCCGTTCGAGCAGGGCCCGGGTGGCGTAGTGGGCCTGGCCGATGACCTGGCCGTTAAGGGTGGGGACGGTGGACATGACGCCTCCTTCGATACGTTGGCTCGGCCAACGTTGGTTGCGCCAACGTAACACCCGATCGTGGGTCGCGCCAACGATTCCTGGTAGGCTGCGCCGCATGGACAACGTGGCCCCGCAGTCACCCGCCGGGCTCAGCACCTCGCCGAGCTGGCTGCTCAACCAGACCGCCGGTCACGCCGCCCGCCTGCTCAGCGAGGGCTTCGCCGCGCACGACCTGCGCGGCTACCACTACCGGCTGCTCGCCACCCTCGCCGAGGACGGGCCCGCGAGTCAGGCCGACCTCGGCCGTCGCTGCGGCATCGACCGCAGCGACGTGGTGGCCGCCATCAACGACCTGGCCGGCCGAGGGCTCGTGGTGCGTGCCCCCGACCCGGCCGATCGCCGCCGCAACGTCATCAGCGCCACCGACGCCGGCGCCGACGAGGCCCGCCGGCTGGGCGCGACCCTCGAACGCGTCCAGGTCGACCTGCTCGCACCGCTGTCCACCACCGAGCGCGAGCAGCTGACGCGACTGCTCACCCGACTGCTGCGCCACCACAGCCGGCACTGACAGCCCTCAGCGGGCCTCGCGCAGCTCAGCCAGCCGGGCCTCGATCTCAGCCAGCTCGGCGCGCAGCTTCTCAGCCTGCTGCTCCGCTTCGGCCCGCTCGGTGCCGAGGATCTGCTCCACCGCCTCCTGCACCCCGGGCACGTCGACGAGGGCCACCATCTTCAACGCCTCCGCCGGCTTCACCACGTACGGCTTCGCGAGGGCCTTGCTGCCCTGCTGCGCGGCGACTGTCCACTCGCCGTCGGCGTACGCCAAGGTCACGGTGAGGCCCGCGGGGCTCTTCGGCTTGACGGCCTTGACCGCCCGCCGCGCCGGCGGCTTCTCCGTCTGCTCCACCTTCGGCTCCTCCTGTCGCTGCGCGGGCACCCGCGGCGTGTCCAACACGAACTCCGGCGCGGCCACCGTCGGCGGCTCGGGCTCGGGCTCGGGCTCCGGCTTCGGCTCCACCACCCGACGAGTGACGCCCTTGGGCGCCACTGCCAGGTCGGCGGGGGAGAACGGCAACTCGTCGCGACCGAAGCGCACCACCACGAACTCGTCGGACACCTCCGGGTCGGTCAGCTCGATCACCTGACCGACCTGACCGGCGATCTGCCCCGCCGACGCGGTGAACACCACCCGCGGTTTACGCCCGGCCGCCAACGACTCCCGGATGCTCTGCACCTCGCTAGTGGACAAACCCTGGCCGGCATCCATCACAACCCTCTTCCGTACACCTGTTTGATTGCTGTCTTGATACCAGCCGACTGCGACACCCGCCGCACGGGGCTCACGCCCGCTCAGCCGCCCAGCGCCCGCAGTGCGCGGTCCGCGTGCTCGTTCATGCTGACCTCGCTGTGGATCACCTCGATGATCCGCTGGTCGGTGCCGATGACGAACGTCATGCGCTTCATGCTCAACGGCCCCAACGGCACCCGCCGCTTGACCCCGAACTGCTGCGCCACCGCGCCGTCGGCGTCCGACAGCAGCGGATAGTCGAAGCCGTGCAGCTTCGAGAACTCGGCCTGCTTCGCCACCGGGTCGCGGCTGATGCCCACCCGCGTCGCTCCCAGTGCCGTGAACTCCGCCGCGAGGTCGCGGAAGTGGCAGCTCTCCGCCGTGCACCCCCGGGTCATCGCCGCCGGGTAGAAGAACAGCACCACCGGTCCGGCCGCCAGGAACTCCGACAGCCGCCGCGGCGTACCCGTCTCGTCCGGCAGCTCGAAATCCTGCACCACGTCGCCGACACCCACACCCGCCACCGCGCACCTCCATCGTCTGATCGAACGCGCGGTGAGCGTAAGCGATCACACCCCGAGCGCCGCCACCTCGTCGGCCTGGCGTCGTCCGGCCAGCAGGGACACCCCGCTGTCGGGTCCCGACGCCCGCCGCGTGTGACCCTCCTCTCGAGGACCGATCCGCGCTGGTCACGGTAGCGTCGGCACGAGCATCGCGCAGCCGTCAGACTCCCCGGGAGGCACCGTGGCACCCGTCACCGTCATCACCGGCGGCAGCCGGGGCATCGGCGCGGCCACCGCCCGTCGGCTCGCCGCCGCCGGTCACCACGTGGCCCTGTGCTACCGCCGCGACGAGGCCGCCGCCACCGCCGTCCTGGCCGACCTGCGGGCCGCCGGCGCACAGGCGATCGCGGTACGCGCCGACACCACCGCCCCCGAGCAGGTGCACGCCCTGTTCGACGCCGCCGCGCAGCTCGGCCCGCTCACCGGCCTGGTCAACAACGCCGGCGTCACCAGCCTGATCGGACCGTTCACCGAGCTGCGCGTCGAGGACCTGCGCCGGGTCGTCGACGTCAACCTCGTCGGTTACGTCCTCTGCGCCCAGCAGGCCGCCCACCGGCTCACCGACGGTGGGGCGATCGTCAACGTCTCGTCGGCGGCCGCGACCCTCGGCAGCCCGGGGGAGTACGTGCACTACGCCGCCGTGAAGGCCGCCACCGACACCCTCACCGTCGGCCTGGCCAAGGAACTCGCCCCGAAGGGCATCCGGGTCAACGCCGTGGCCCCCGGCATCGTGCGCACCGACATCCACGCCGACTCCGGGGTCCCCGACCGCGCCGACTCCGCCGTCGGTCGCATCCCGCTGGGCCGCGCCGGCGAACCCGACGAGATCGCCGCCGCCATCGCCTGGCTGCTCGGCCCGGACGCCTCGTACGCCACCGGGACCGTGCTGCGCGTCTCCGGCGGTCTCTGACGGTGCCGCGGGGTGCCGTGCGACGGCACCCCCCACGGCGCCTCAGTGGGTGAACAGCTTCGCCGCCGTGATGACGGTCTGGGCGATCCCGTAGCCGAGCAGCGCCGCCACCACCAACCAGGAGATCCACAACCGGGCCTGCTGCCCGGAACGGCTGTCCTCACTCATCGCGTACCACTCCTCTGCGCCGTCGTGTCCTCGTCCACGTTCTGTTGCGGGTGCTGTTCCGCCGCTGGTTCGTGGTAGCGCTGCGGCACCGGCCGCACCAGCAGGTTCGCCACGAAGCCCACGGCCAGCACGCCCACCATCGTGAACAGCGCCGGACGGTACGCGGCGGCGGTCAGCGAGCCCGGCTCGCCCTGCGCGTCGAGGAACCCGTTGACGATCAGCGGACCGGCGATCCCCGCCGCCGACCACGCGGTCAGCAGCCGACCGTGGATCGCCCCGACCTGGAAGGTGCCGAACAGGTCCCGCAGGTACGCCGGCACGGTCGCGAAGCCACCGCCGTAGAACGACAGGATCACGCAGGCCAACAGCACGAACAGGGCCGTCGAGGTCTGCCCGACGAGCGCCAGCAGCGCGTAGAGCACCATGCCGACACCCAGATACACCAGGTAGATCGGTTTGCGGCCGATGATGTCCGAGGTGGACGACCACGCGAACCGCCCGGCCATGTTGAACAGCGACAGCAGACCCACGAACCCGCCGGCCGCCGCGACGGTCACCGCGGAGGTGCCGTTGTCGCGGAAGAAGTCCTGGATCATCGGGCTGGCCTGTTCCAGGATGCCGATGCCGGCGGTCACGTTGCAGAACAGCACCACCCACAGCAGCCAGAACGAGCGGGTCTTCACCGCGTTCGCCGCCGATACGTTCGCCGTGGTGACCAGCGGCTTCGCCGCCACGCTGGCGGGGTCGAAGCCGGCCGGCCGCCAGTCCGGCGCCGGCACCCGCACGTTCGCCACCCCGAACATCATGATCACGAAGTAGCCCAGGCCGAGCGTCACGAACAGCCACACCAGGGCGCTGCCCGACGCCGTCGACCCCGCGTTGGACGGGTCGTAGCCGGCGTCGTAGAACGACAACAGTTGCCGCGACAGGGGAGAGGCGACCATCGCCCCACCACCGAACCCCATGATCGCCAATCCGGTGGCCAGCCCTGGCCGGTCCGGGAACCACTTGATCAGTGTGGAGACGGGGGAGATGTAGCCGATGCCCAGCCCGATGCCGCCGAGCAGCCCGTAGCCCAGATACAGCAGCCACAGCTGCTTCGTGGCGATGCCCAGCGAGCCCACCAGGAACCCCGCCGCCCAGAAGCAGGCCGAGACGAACATGGCCTTGCGCGGCCCGTTCGCCTCCACCCAGGTCCCGGCGACCGCCGCGGACAACCCGAGCATCACGATCGCGATGCTGAAGATCACCCCGATCGCCGTCTGGCTGGTGTCGAAGTGGGCGATCAGCGAGTTCTTGTAGACGCTGGTCGCGTAGACCTGACCGATGCAGAGGTGGATGGCCAACGCCGCCGGGGGGATGAGCCACCGGCTGTAGCCGGGCGGCGCGACGGTGTGCCGACGATCGAGTGCGGAAAGCATGAGCTGCTTCCTCTCCGACGAGGACGAGAAACGTCGCCCCCAACGTGCCCACACCCCGCGTAAGCGGCAAACCTCACCGTCGCCGGACGGTCGTTCCGCTGAGCTGAGCGGTCAGTCAGCGACCGCGCGCCGCACCCGTGACCGACTCGGCTTGCCCACAGTCGAGACACCGCGACAAGTCGGTCACGCCGCCTTCGTCAGCTCCGGCCGCGACTAGCGCAGGTCCGGAAGGTGCCAGCCGCCGGCCAGCGCGTCGGCGTCCGCCGGACCCCAGCTGCCCTTCTCGTACGACCGCACCGCCGTCGGCAGATCCAGGATCGGCTCGACGATGCGCCACTCCTGCTCGATCGTCTCGGCACGCGCGAAGCGCAGGTGCTGCCCGTCCATCGCGTCGTCGAGCAGCCGCTCGTACGCCTCCTGCCGGCGACCGAGAGCCGCCCCGAAGTCGACGGACAGTTCCACCGGACGGCTCGCCACCTCGGCACCCGGGCTCTTCGCCTGGATCGACATGGTGATGCCGTCGCCGCGCCCGAGCCGGAACCGCAGCAGGTTCGCGGCGGTGGCCTGACCCCGCTCGGCCGGGATCAGCGAGCGCTGCGGCTGCTTGAACTCGACCACGACCTCCGTCGCCGTCCCCGCCAGGGACTTGCCAGCACGCAGGTAGAACGGCACACCCGCCCACCGGGGGGAGTCGACCGTCAACCGGGTCGCCACGAACGTCTCCGTGTTCGAATCCGCCGCCACGCCCGGCTCGTCGCGGTAGCCCGCGTACTGCCCCCGTACGGTGGAGTCCGGCGACAGGGGCGGGATCTGCCGCAGCACCGCGGCCTCCGCCTCCCGGAACGCCGTGGTGTCCTCGCTGGCCGGCGCCTCCATCGCGATGAGCGCCACGACCTGCAGGATGTGGTTCTGCAGCACGTCCCGGGTCGCGCCCACGGTGTCGTAGAAGCCGGCCCGGCCCTGGGTGCCGAAGGCCTCGGCGAGCGTCACCTGGATGTTGTCGATGTGCTCGTTGTTCCACAGCGGCTCGAACAGCCGGTTGGCGAACCGGAAGGCGTAGAGACCCTCGACGGCTTCCTTGCCGAGGTAGTGGTCGATGCGGAACACCCGCTCCGACGCGAAGGCCGCGCCCAGGGTGCGATCCAGCTCGCGGGACGACTCCAGGTCACGCCCGAACGGCTTCTCCACGATCACCCGACCCCGGTCGGCCAGACCCACGGCCGCCAGGCCCTCGACGACGGAGCCGAACACCGCCGGAGGAATCGCCAGGTAGAAGACCGGCCGCTCGGCGTCGCGCAGCCGCTGCGCCAGCCGCTGGTACGTCGCCGGGTCCGCGTAGTCGCCGGAGATCATCGAGAGGTTGTCCGCCAGTCGATCGAAGGTCTCGTCGTCGATCTCGTCCTGGGCCTCGGTGACCGACTTGCGGGCCATGGTGACCAACTGCTGATCGTCCCAGGGGGAGCGGGCCACACCGATCACCGGGACGTCGAGACGGTCGCGCCGGGTCAACTCGTACAGCGCCGGAAACAGCTTCTTCGAGACGAGGTCTCCCGTGACGCCGAACAGCACTACCGCGTCTGAGCGCATGTGCATGGCACTTCCCAATCGATCATCCGAACCTGATCTTCCGAACGGACAACGGCACGACCACTCCCGGAATTCCCCAGCGTGCGGCGTACGTGAGGTCGGCGACAGCACTGTCTCGACGCGCCCCTATGTTAAGGAAGGTTTACAGTGCAGGCGAAACGTCGGTAACCTGCCCCTCTAATCGACAACCGTCGATCATGACGAGGCCTGGAGGTACCGTGCGTCGCCGACACACCACCACACGGCTGCTGGCCATAGCCGCACTCGCGCTACCCGTCACCCTGCCCGCAACGCCCGCCGCCGCCACACCCACCGCACCAGCCCGACACCTCAGCGACGTCATCCCCGCACCTGTCGAAACCCACCCCGACGCGCACACCACATTCCGCATCACCCCCCTGACCGTCATCCGCACCACCCCCGGCTCAGCCGCCGCCTGGCACGTCGGCCACCAACTCGCCACCACACTGCGCCCCGCCACCGGCCACGCCCTGCCCGTCCTGCCCGTACGCTCCACCCCGCTACCCGAGATCGCCCTGCTCATCGGCGGCGCCGACGACCGCATCGGCCAGCAGGGCTACCAACTCGACGTCACCCGCCGCAGCGTCACGATCCGCGCCAACACCCCCGCCGGGCTGTTCGCCGGCACCCAGACCCTGCGCCAACTGCTCCCCGCCCAGATCGAGGCACCCGACCGGCAGCGGACCACCTGGACAATCCCCGGCGGACGAATCATCGACTACCCACGCTTCGCCTACCGCGGCGCGATGCTCGACCTCGCACGCCACTTCCACACCGTCGACGACATCACCGCCTACGTCGACCTGCTCAGCCAGTACAAAATCAACTACCTGCACCTGCACCTGACCGACGACCAGGGCTGGCGCATCCAGATCGACTCCTGGCCCCGCCTCACCACCGTCGGCGGCGGACCCGGCACCGGAGTCGACGGTGTCGGCCCCGGATACCTCACCAAGGCCGACTACACAGCCGTCGTCGCCTACGCCGCCGCACGACACATCACGATCATCCCCGAGATCGACATGCCCGGGCACACCAACGCCGCCCAGTCGACCTACCCCGAACTCAACTGCGACGGCGTCGCACCGCCCCCGCGCACCGACATCGCCGTCGGCTACAGCTCCCTCTGCATCAACGACGACCTCACCTACCGCTTCGTCGAAGACGTCATCCGCGAAATCGCGGCCATCACCCCCGGACCATTCCTGCACATCGGCGGCGACGAAGCCCACGCCACCACCGACGAGGACTACCGCACCTTCATGAACCGGGTCCTGCCCCTGGTCACGAAGTACGGCAAACGCGCCTACGGCTGGAACGAAATCACCCAGGCCGACACCTCCACCGACGACGTCGCCCAGTTCTGGGGCACCGGCACCACAAATGCCAGCCTCGTCGCGGCCGCCGCCCGCGGCACCAAAGTCGTCATGTCACCGGCGAACAAGGCCTACCTCGACATGAAGTACGACGCCAACACCCGCCTCGGCCTACGCTGGGCCGGCCTGATCGAGGTGTCCGACGCGTACGGCTGGGACCCCGCCACCCGGGTCACCGGCATCGGCGAGAACGCCATCCTCGGCGTCGAGGCCCCACTGTGGTCCGAGACGCTGCGCACCCTCGACGACATCGAACACATGGCCTTCCCCCGCCTACCGGCGATCGCCGAACTCGGCTGGTCAACCACCGCCAGCCACGACTGGGAATCATTCCGCACCAGACTGGGGGAGCAGGCACCCCGCTGGCGACTGCAACAGGTCGACTTCTACCCGTCCCCACAGGTGCCCTGGACCTGACCCGTACCCCCGGCGCACCCGGTTCGTGGGCCGGCGGGTGTGACCGACTGCCGCCGGGTCGGCGCCGGGTTGATCTGCCGCGACGGCACGGCCCGCGTGACGTTCTGGCCC
>NZ_JBEZEH010000261.1:0-8439 GCF_040648775.1 Micromonospora sp. NPDC049089 | reverse complement strand
GCCGCGCTCAAGCACCTGACCCTGCTGGAACGGCACCCGGGCGAGGCGGTCAAGACGAACGTCTCTCCCCGACGCTGACGCGACAGCTGTGCCGGTGACCGTCAGGTCGGCCACAGTCGTCCACGGCCCCCGGCCGCCGGCCTCGCTCAGTGCCCGCAGCCGCACGTACCGGCCGGTGCGGGCGGCGGTGAACGGCACCACCTTCTGCGTCGACGTGTCGGCGAACGTCCCCGACGCCACGGCCGTGCCCCAGGCGCTCGGGCTGTCCGAGACGTACACCTCGTAGCGGCCGATTCGGCCGTTCACGCCCCCGTCCTGCCGTGGCAGGTACCGCAGCCCGTCGACCTGGTACGTGGCGCCCAGATCGATCTGGATCTCGTGCGGCAGGGGCGCGGGCGTGGAGGACCAGGCGGTGTGCCAGAAAGTGCCCGGGTCTGCGTCGAACGCGTTGGTGGCCCTGCCGTTCTCCGCGCTCGTCTCCTCGCTGTCGGCGTACACGAGCCGCCAGCTGTCGTTCGGGATCGGCGGTGTCGACGTGCCGCTGCCGGGGACCGGCAGCACGGCGCCGTCGATCCGGGTCTGGAACGCGGTGCTCCTCGCACCGGCCTTGATCCACAGGATCCCGTCCGCGTAGAACCAACCGCTGCTCGCCGAGTCGTACGCGGAGCGCGTGCTCAACCTCGGCAGCGTCTGGCCGGCGACCGTGACCGCCTGCGCGGCGGCCGACAGGTGCACGCTGAACTCGTAGGAGCGCGACGACGGCTTGCCGGCGTACGCACCGGTGGAGGCACCCACGTCGACGGTGACCGTTCCGGTGCCGGAGGTCGGCGCGGCCACCCGGACCTGCTGGGTGGCGTAAGCCCCGCCCTGGTAAGCGCGGGTGATGCCGTCGTCCTCGTAGAGCGTGAAGCTCGACGAGCCGCGCGGGTACAGGTCGTAGGTCAGCGTGGAGACCGGCTTCTCACCTGTGTAGTTCATCTGCGGCCACATCGGCACGATCGAGCCGCCCTTGACGAACAGGGGCAGCCGGTCGAGCGGTGCCACGTACCCGTTGAGAGTGAGCGGTCCCTGGTACACCCGCCCGGTCCAGTAGTCGGTCCAGGTGCCGGCCGGCAGGTAGATGCCGTCGCGCAGCTCGGTGTCGGAGACCACAGGCGCCACGAGGAACGCGTCGCCCGCCATGAACTCACCAGACGTGGCGTTGCCCCGGGCGACCGGGTCGTTCGGGTACTCCAGCACCAGGGCCCGCGTCGCCGGCACCCCTGTCACGCTTGCCACCCGGCTCATCGTGTAGTGGTACGGCATCAACCGCATCTTGAGCTGCAGGTAACGGCGGTTGATCGACAGGTACGGTTCGGCGTAGCGCCAGGGCTGCTTGTCCTGGTAGCCGGGCGCCGGATTGGTCGCGCCCCAGCCGGACATCGTCATGAACGCCGGTGTGAACGACTTCCACTGCAGGTCCCGCACGTAGGTGTTCGGGCTGCCACCGAAGATCCCGTCGACGTCACCCGTTGCGTAGTTGAGGCCGGACAACCCGGCGCCCGCGACGGCAGGCACGGTCCACCGCATGTCGTCCCAACTGCCGTACGTGTCACCGGTCCAGACGACGGCGTTGCGGTGGGTACCGGCCCAGCCGTCGACGGTCCACACGTAGCGGCGGGCGTCGGAGTTCCGCTCGATGCCGTCGACCGCCTGCTGGACACCACGGAACGCGTTCTGGTAGCCGCCGCCGATCCACGCGACGTCGGTCTTCACGCCACGCGTACCGGCGGTGCCGACCTCGTAGTCGATGGACCCGAGCCCCGTGGAGGTCCACAGGCCGGTCTGGAATCCGAGCGCCTTGGCGCCTGCCACTGTCGCGGGCAGGTCGGCGTAGCCGCAGCCGTACCCGTCATTGGGCAGGAACCACCCCGACGGCATGTCCTTGGCCCGGGCCTCCCGGGCGTACGACAACACGTCGGGAGTCCGCTGGTGCCCGGCCCGGTTGTGGTCGCCCTGGTAGGCCGGGTTGGACGCGTTGAAGCAGTCGGCGTTGCCGAGTTCGAGGCCCCACATCGGGCTCAGGAACGGCTTGCCCGTCACGTCGGTGTACGCGCCGAGCACAGCCTTGAGCGAATCGCCCACGAAGTAGTACGCGTCGAAGCGTTCCTCGTTGTGGGTGGTGGTGACCGGTGCGGTGAAGCCGTACGAGCCGGGCGCCCACGTGTTGCGCAGGACGCCGTAGCCGTTCGTGGACAGGTAGAAGGGCGCCGGACTGGCGTTCGTGTTCTCCCGCCACCTGTTGTCCACGGCGATCGGCACCGTCTTGTCGCGCAGCGCCCACTCCCCCAGGCGCAGGCCGGTGCCGTAGAACTGCTCGTCGGCGTCGCGCGCCAGGCGCTGCGTCGTACGGCCGGCGGACCAGTCGAGCGGTTGCGACTCCCGCCAGACCGGCCGGCCGTCCGGGCGCTGGACCTGCATCGTCAGGGGGTCCTTGTTGATCCGGATGACAACCGCCGCGGTGGCGATGCGGAAGGAGCTGCCGTCGTCGGTCACCGTGCTGGCGACGCTGCCGAAATCGGTGCGTACGGTGATCTCGTTCGCGGCCGGTTCGGTGAACGTGCCGTTCGGTGCGGCCCAGACGCGGAAGATGTCCGCGCGCGCCAGCGTGAGCCGGATGCGGGCGGCCGTGCTGGTGGTGATGGTGTACGTGTTCCCGGCTCGGGTGATGCCGGTGGCGCGCCCTGGTGTGGCCGCGCGGGCGGGTACGGCGTGCAGCATCGCGGCGAGCAGGGCGAGGACCACGATGGCGGCCCGGACGGTGGTACGGCGGCGGTGGGCGGGCAGCGGTGACCAGATCATCGTTTCTCCCGGTGGTGAGGGACGATGCGACCCAGACATTTACGGAGGCCGATGACACGAGATGCTGCACCCGCTTGACTCAAGATGCAAGAATCAGCCCGTAATTTTGCACCAGGTTCCATCTTTGCCGAACGCAGCGCCCGTCAGACCTGGAGCACCTTGACCCCGGCCTGCTCGATGAGGCCGACCTTCTCCGGGTCCGCCGACTTATCGGTGATCAGGGTGTCGATGTTGCCGAGCGGGCAGATCCGGTTGAAGCTCCGGCGGCCCAGTTTCGAGGCGTCGGCCACCACGATCGTCCGCGCCGCGCTGGTCACCATGACGTGGTTGATCGCCGCCTCGCCGTCGTTGTGCGCGCTGGCGCCGTGCTGGTGGTCGATCGCGTCCACCCCGAGCACGACCACGTCCAGCGCCACCGACGCGAGCATCGTCTCAGCGATGCGGCCCACCAGCTCGTACGACTGCGGGCGGGCCGTCCCGCCGGTGAGCACCACCCGGATGTGCGGTCGCACGATCAGCTCGTTGGCGATGTTCAACGCGTTGGTCACCACAGTGACCTCCGGCAGCTGCCCGTTCGGGTCGGTACGCAGCGCGAGCGCCCTCCCCACCTCGGTCGTCGTGGTGCCACCGTTGAGCCCCACGGTACTGCGCGGTGGGATCAGCGCGACGGCGGCGGCGGCGATGCGCTGCTTCTCCGAGGCCTGCCGGACCGCCTTGTAGCGCAGCGGCAGGTCGTAGGACACGTTTGTGACCACCACTCCGCCCCGGGTACGCGTCACCAACTGCTGGGTGGCGAGCTCGTCGAAGTCGCGTCGGATGGTCGCCGTGCTGACGCCCAGCTCACGGGCGGTGGACTCGATCTCGAGCTGGCCCTCGACCGCGACCATTTCCAGGAGCCGGTGCCACCGCTCGCGCTGGTTCACGTCGCACTCCGGTCGCTCGGCCCGCCCATACGGCCATCTTTGCATCTCTGATGCAACGTCCGTACCGCACCACGACCGAGGAGACAGCCCACGGGAACGACGAGGGCCGGTGGGCGATCCGCGCGGCCGCCGCACCGCGACTGGTCGCCCACCGACCCGTACCGTCCCGGCCCGACCAGTGGTCGGGCCGGCGTCATGTCGCTCCGCCGGCATCAGGCCGGCGTGAGCCGCCAGTGCTGGGAGGCGCTGCCCGTGTCGCTCTGCTGCACGATCGCGGCCCCGTTCGTCGTCGCACCGCCGGCCACAGCGAGGACCTTTCCGGTCTGCACGTTGACGAGCTTCACGAACTCACCGGACGCGGTCACGACCCGCCACTGCTGGTTGCCGCCGCCGGTGGCGGTCCACTGGATGACCCGCGCCCCCTCCGCCGTAGAGCCGGCCTCGACGTCAGCGAGCAGACCCGAACTGACGCTGGTCATCGTGGTGACGCCGCCCACCGCGCCAGCCATCAGCCACGCCTGGTTGGCACCGCCGTTGGGGGTCCACTGGATCAACTGCACGCCGGTGGCCCGGGACAGGTCCGGCACGTCGAGGGCCTTTCCGCTGGCCCGGTTGACCACCGTGTGGCGGACGGCGCCCGACTGGCCGCTCAGGGTGGCTTCGAAGGAGATCGGCTGGGCCTGCACCTGGTGCAGGTCGAAAACCACGATCTCGTTGGCGCCGACCCGCAGCCACGGCGCCGGACAGTAGAGCCGCTGCTGTGGCCCCACCTTCCAGTAGCGGCCCAGGTTGCGGCCGTTGACCCAGACCACGCCCTTGGTCCACCGGGACATGTCGAGGTACGTGTCGCCGGTCTGGGTGAGGTTCACCGTGGCCTTGAAGAAGATGCCGGGCCGCGAACTGTTGGTGATCACCGGACGGAGGCCGGCCACGAACGCCTCGTCGACGGGCAGCAGGTGGGTCTGCCAGTTGGTCAACGTGCCGGTCAGGGTGCCCGCGTCCACCAGTGACACCCGCTCGGTGATGCCCTTGCGGTCGACCAGCGCCTGGCCGAAGTTGTTCCGACCCATGCCCTCGACCAGGATGTCGAGCGTGGGGCTGCCACTCGCCGAGGTCTTCAACGCCAGCGGCGCGTCCTGCACGGTCACGCCGAGCGGAGTCGTGTAGGCCGCCGGGAGGCTACTCCGAGACAGGCCGCCCTGGTAGACGCCGTCGAGGAACACCGTGGCGTAGTCACGCACCGACCTGATGTCCAGTGTCGCCCGGGTGTAGCCGGGCAGGACGCGGCGGTAGAGCATGAAGCCGGAGTTCTGGCCGTACATCTCCATCGGCTGTGGATTCGTCTGGGTCGACAGCGCGGCCGGCAGGTTGTCCCACAACGAGGCATACGCCGCCGGCAGGACGGCCTGGCCGCCGGTGCGCACGATGGTAGGGATCGGTGCGGGTACGGCCGGCAGCGTCACCCCGAGGGCGGTGCCGATGATCTCCCGGTAGGCGGGGTACAGGCGGGCCGGCGCACCCTGTTCGTTGATCGGCGCGCCGTAGTCGTAGGTGGTGATGTCCGCCTGGTAACCCGACCCGTTGTCGGCGGCGTTGGCGCCCGCGGAGTATCCGAAGTTCGTGCCGCCGTGGATCATGTAGAGGTTGAACGACAACCGGCCGGCCATCAGGCCCCGCAGCTGGCTGGAGATGTCGGTGTTCGATCCGGCGAAGCCGCCGTCGCCCCAGTGGGTCAACCAGCCCGGGTAGAGCTCGCCGGACATGGCCGGAACGGTCGGGAACGACTGGCGTGCCGCGGCGATGGCTGCCGCGTCACCGCCGCTGAGCGCGATCGCGCCGCCCGTGACGACCGTCCGGTTGCCCTGCACCTGGCCGAGGCCGTCCTCGGTGTAGAACGGTCCGGTGATCCCGGCCCGCAGCCACAGTTGCCGCAGTTCCTCGAGATAGACGACGTCGTTGCCGTACGACCCGTACTCGTTCTCGATCTGGACCATCAGGATCGGTCCTCCGTTGCCCACCATGAGCGGCTTGACCAGAGCGGCGAGCGCGTTGATGTAGCGCGTGACGGCCGCCATGTAGTTGGGGTCGGCGGCGGTGCGGACCCGCAGCCTGATGTTCGGGTTGCGCAACAGGTACGGCGGTAGACCGCCGAGGTCCCATTCGCCGCAGACGTAGGGGCCGGGGCGCAGCAGCACGTACATGCCCTCGGCCTGGCACAGCCTGATGAAGCCCGCGATGTCACGCCTGTCGGTGGTGAAGTCGAAGACACCGGGCCGTTCCTCGACGTGATTCCACATCACGTAGATGGCGATCGTGTTCATGCCCATGGCCTTGGCCATCTGAATCCGGTGCCGCCAGTACTGCACCGGGATGCGGGCCGGGTGCATCTCGCCGCTGCGGATCTGGAACGGCTGGCCGTCGAGCAGGAAGTTGCTGCCGTCGGCGGAGAACCCGAAGGTCTGCGCTGCAGCCGCGGCACGGGTCGGGCCGCCCGATGCCAGCATCGCCGCGAACGGACTGAGCACGCCCAGGGTAAGGAGTTGACGCCGTTGCATGGTGTCTCCTTCGGACAGGCATCGTCGGCACGCCGGCGGCGATCACGGCCGAGGGCGGGCCGGGACGCGGACGCGATGACAATGATCGATGTGCTTTGAGCCTGCCAGATCGCGCAACATGATGTAAATATCTCCGGCGATTTTGCATCTTCAATCAGCGTCGCCGGCAGCCCGGAGCGTCCAATGCGACCTGGGGCCATCGGGCGGCGCTCGCTCGTCGATGTATTGACGACCCACTCGCAGCCCTTTAACGTCACGACATCAGATATCCGACGTCTTATACCCCTCGGCTGTCCCTACCCCACCCCCGTCCCGGAAGGACATCCCCCGTGACTCCTGTCCGTGCACTGCCGCGCCGAATGACAGCGCTCCTGGCCGCTGTCCTCGGCGTGGCGGCGATCCTGCCCGCCACACCGGCTCACGCCGCCCCCGCCGGCGTCAGCGCCACCGCCAGCGCCGACTGCACGACCGGCCGGCTCAACCTGCGGCTCACCAACGGCAGCACCACCGCGCAGAGCTTCACCGTCACCTGGCCGGGCCGCACCAACTCGCCCTGGACCCGGACCGTCGCAGCCGGCAGCAGCAGCAACGAGCTGTACTGGACTCTCCCGGCGGGCACTGCCTACACGCTGCGCACGACCACCCCGACCGGGCTGGACGACACCTCCGCCGGCATCTTCCACTGTGGCACCGGCATGTCCGCGCTCAGCAGCTACGACTGCACGGCCGGCCGTCTCCAGCTCGCGCTGGAGAACCGCACCACCACCGCCCGGGACTTCACCGTCACCTGGGCCGGGCGCACCGGATCCCCGTGGACCCGCGCCATCGCCGCTGGCGGCAACTACCTGCACTACTGGACCGTCGGCGCGGGCACCGCGTACACCCTGCGGGTCACCGCTCCCGGTTTCGACACCACGGTGCGCGGCACCGCCGGGTGCGGCCTGACCGCCGGCACACCGCAGATGAACAGCACGGCGGTGCTGACCACCCAGAGCGTCATCCGCAACCTCAACGGCGCGAACGGCCGGTACGACGGAACGGCCGCCTCGGTCCGCATCCCGGGCATGGCCGTCACCAACAACGGCACCGTCATCGCCGTCGCCGACGCCCGGGTCAACGGCTCGTACGACCTGGGTGGCGGCACCAACAACATCCAGATCGCGATGACCCGCAGCACCGACGGTGGACGCAGCTTCGACCAGCCGCGCATCATCCACGCACCGGCCACAATCAGCGAGGGAGCGGGTGACCCCAGCCTGCTGGTGGACCGCAGCACCGGTGTCGTCTACTGCTTCTACACCTACTCCCCCAGGCCGGGCATCAGCTTCTGGTCCGGCTCCTCGGGTCTGAACACCGCCAACGACCCGAACAGCCTGCACCTGCAATACATCACCAGCCGGGACAACGGCGCCACCTGGAGCGCCCCGGTGGAGCTGAACCCGACGATCAAGCTGCCGACGTGGCAGCAGGCGTTCTTCTCCTCCGGGCACGGCATCCAGAGCAGCACCGGCCGTCTCATCCAGCCGTTCGTCTACCGGGACGGGGCCGGCCTCACCCAGACCGGCAACATCTACAGCGACGACCACGGCGTGACGTGGCGGCGCGGCGGACCGGCCGGCGGGAACATCAACGAGAGCAAGGCGATCGAGCGCGGCACCGGGGCGATCGTGCAGAACATGCGGCACAACAGCACCCGCAGCCGCTTCTACTCGACGTCGACCGACGGTGGCGTGACGTTCGGCGCGGCCACGGCCAGCGCGGTGCTGACCGATCCGCTCTGCAACGCCGACGAGATCTCCTACCTGCGCCCGTCCGAGCTGGGCACGAACGGCGCACCGGTACGCACCCGCACCGCGCTGTTCAGCAACAACGCGGCCCCGGCCGCGCGCAACGACCTCACCGTCCGGCTGTCCACCGACGACGGCGTCAGCTGGCCGGCTCGCGCCCTCGTCAAGCCGGGCGGTGCGGGCTACTCGACGATGGCCGTGCTGTCCGACGGGACGGTCGGCAACCTGTACGAGGTGGGCAACACCGGTGGGATCTTCTTCGCCCGCTTCACCCTCGACTGGGTCAAGGGGGCCTGACCGGCAACCTTCCGCCCCCGGCGCCGGCACCACGCC
>NZ_JBEZEH010000260.1:0-8507 GCF_040648775.1 Micromonospora sp. NPDC049089 | reverse complement strand
GGAAGGGCGTGATCAGTCGGGGCAGCTGACCCGGGTAGAAGCGTTCCCCGCTGGCCACCACGTCGGCCAGCGGCCACCAGCGGAAGCCGAAGTAGTCCTCCCGCTCGTAGTCGAGCCGGTCCGTCTCGTCCACGTCCGGGCCGGGACCGGCCAGTCGTACGGCGACGATCACCTCGTCCTGAACGTGCCGCAGCTGGCGGTGCAGGAAGCTGGCCCGTCGCCGCCAGGTCGGCGCGCCCACCTGGTCGGCGGTGACGATGATGCCGGTCTCCTCGCGCAGCTCCCGCACGGCGGTCTCGCGGTGCGTCTCGCCCGGCTCCATGCCGCCGCCGGGCAGCTCCCACCAGGTGCCCAGCCGGGGGTGCTCCGGGTCGCGGGTGTGGAACAGCAACACCCGGTCGGAGTCGTCGGTGACGACCACACGCACCGCGCGCCGCTCGAGGATCGGCAGGTCGTCGGGCAACTCGTCCATCGGTCCAGTCTGCCGCAGCGCTCCGGCTCGGGAAGTCCGCAGGGGGGCCGGTAGGCTGCCCGCCGTGGCTGGTCTGTTGAGGAACGTGGCGCAACGCATCTCCCGGGTGGGCTCGGTCATTCCGTCGCCCCGGCGCACCGGGCCCTCCCCGGCGCGGGTGGCCCGCCCCCGCCAGGTGAACGCGTTGCAGCGGCGCGAGCTGAGCTACGCGCCGGAGGTCGACGGCCAGGCCGACCCGGGTGAGATCGTGTGGACCTGGGTGCCGTACGAGGACGACCCCCGCCAGGGCAAGGACCGTCCCGTGCTGGTGGTCGGGCGACACAGCCGGACGCTGTTCGGGCTGATGCTGTCCAGTCAGAGCGAGCGCGACGGGCAGCGGCACTGGTTCGCGCTCGGGCCGGGTGAGTGGGACCGCGACAACCGGCCGAGCTGGGTCCGGCTGGACCGGGTGCTCACCATGCGCGAGGACAGCATCCGCCGGGAGGGCGCCGTGTTGGACCGGCCCCGGTTCGACCGCGTCGGGCAGGCGTTGCGCGCCGGTTACGGCTGGCGCTGACCGCGCCGGGTGCGGATCGGCGGCGGGCCGTGCGCGGAGCTGCCCAACAGTAGGCGGCCCGGGCGGTGACGCCCCTGGCGGTGAGGTCTATTCGCGGCTCGGACCGACCGCGGCGCCCTTCGCGTCCGGCGGCGGGTACGGCTGATCGGCGAGCAGCCGGGCCAGGTGGGCGCTGTTGAGCGCGAGGGCCTTGGTGGTGCGGCCGGTGGTGTCCGGCTTGGGGCCGGCGTCGCGGTAGTCCACCGTGTGCAGCGCCTCGCCGACCCAGTAGGTCGCGCCGGCGGCGGCGACGGTGAAGCCCACCTCGTTGAGCGCCCCCTGCACCTCGGCGATGCTGTGGTGCGCGCCGTCCTCGTTGCCGACGACCGCGACACCGGCCACCTTGCCGTAGGTGAGCAGCCGTCCCTCGTCGTCGGTCTCGGACAGCTCGGCGTCGAGGCGTTCGAGGACCATCTTGGTGACGCTCGCGGGCTGGCCGAGCCAGATCGGGGTGGCGATGATGAGGATCTGGGCGGCGAGCAGCTTGGCGCGGATGGCGGGCCAACCGTCGCCGTGGCCCTCGTCGGTCGACACCCCGAAGCGCACGTCGTGGTCGACCACCCGGACGATCTCGCCGTCCACGCCCTGACGGGCCAGTTCGGCCAACACCTCCCGGCCCAGTTGCTCGGAGCTGGAGGGGGCAGGCGACGGCTTGAGGGTGCAGTTGAGTACCAGCGCACGAATACTCGGCACGAGGGGTTTCCTTCCGTCGGTCGGCTGGGCCACCCCTCCGCGTACCCGAATCATCTCCGCCCACGCCCCTCACCAGGCACACGTGATCAAGAGGTTTGCGTCAGAATCCGGGCCGACAGTGACGCGAACTTCTTGATCACCGCCAGCAGGCGGGGTGGGGTGGGTGGGTGGGTGGACGTGGTGGGGTGGGTTTGGGGGGAGTTTGGGCTTTGGCTGTCCACCGTGGACGAGGTTTCGCACGGGGCTGATCCGCGGGCTCGGCTCTGGCGGGGTGAGACGGGCGACGGCGAGCGGTATGCCGTCAAGGTCAGCGGTGGCGGTACGCCGGCCGGCCTGATCGTGACCGCGCACCTGGCCGAGCGAGGCGTGCCAGGTGTCGCGGCGCAGGTCCGCACCTGCGACGGACGCCTGTACGCCGAGCGTGACGGGCACCGCCTGTCCGTGGTCCCGTGGGTGTCCGACCTGCGGGCGCTGGACGGCCCGATGAGCGAGGCGCACTGGCGTGCCTACGGCGAACTGCTGGCCGCCGTGCACGCGGTGCCGGTGACCGACGAGTTGAAACGGCTGCTGCCAGGCGGCGGTGACGCGTACCCCTCGATCGTGGCCGCGACCCGGGACGTGGCCGGACGGCTCCGCGACCAGGCCGACTCCGGTGATCCGCTGGTTGCCGAACTGGCCGCCGTCTGGGCGGCGAACGCCGACCGGGTGTCCACGCTGCTCCGTGGGGTCGAGCGACTCGCCGTCGACCGGTCGGGGCCGGCGGTGGTCTGCCACGGCGACCCGCACCTGGGCAACCTCCTGCTCGGCCCGGACGGCCAGGTCTGGTTGATCGACTGGGACGACGCGGTGCTCGCCCCACCCGAGTGCGACCTCATGTTCGTCCTCGGCGGGGTGCTCGCCTTCGCGCCGATCACTGCCGAGCAGCAACAGGCGGTGCTCGCCGGCTACGGCAGGACCGACATCGACCCGCTGCGCCTGGCCTGGTTTCTCGCGGTCCGCGCTCTCGACGACCTCAGCGACTGGACCCGCCAGGCGTTGGACCTCGACGTCGAGCCGGCCGACCGGGACCGGGCCGCTCGGATCGTGCGGGGGCTGGTGTCACCGGTGGGTCTGGTCACCCTCGCCGACGCGGCAGTGCGCGACCTCGACCGGCGGCTCTGAGCGGCGACCACGTCGCCGTCTACGCCGGATAAAAAGAAAGGCAAAGAGCGAATGCGCTCTCTGCCACCTCCAACATATATCGCACCGGGGGCCTTGCGGCAAGACCCGGGTGATGCCGCAGAATCTCCAGCCGACGCCCAAACCTGGGAAAATCGGGAGATTACATGATCGATGTCATCATTGCCGGCGGCGGGCCGACCGGCTTGATGTTGGCCACCGAGTTACGGCTGCACGGGCTGCACGCGCTCGTGCTCGAGAAGGAGACCGAGCCGACCAGCTACGTCCGCGCGCTCGGCCTGCACGCGCGAAGCATCGAGGTGCTGGACCAGCGAGGTCTGCTGGAGCGGTTCCTCGCGCT
Organism: Micromonospora sp. NPDC049089; assembly: GCF_040648775.1. Classification (NCBI taxonomy): domain Bacteria; kingdom Bacillati; phylum Actinomycetota; class Actinomycetes; order Micromonosporales; family Micromonosporaceae; genus Micromonospora; species Micromonospora sp. NPDC049089. The sequence goes on along the minus strand of NZ_JBEZEH010000260.1, from coordinate 5,228 downwards.
CGGAACGCAGTACCCGGTCGGGGGCTTCTTCGCCGCGATCCCCAAGCCGTCGCCGGGCGGGCTGGACACCGCACACGCGTACGTCCTCGGCATTCCGCAGACCATCACCGACCGTCTCCTGGGCGAGCACGCCAGCGAGGTCGGCGTCGAGATCCGGCGCGGCAGCGAACTCGTCGGGCTCAGCCAGGACGACAACGGGGTGACCGTGCGGCTGGCCGACGGCACGCAGTTGCGTTCCCACTACCTCGTCGGCTGCGACGGCGGTCGCAGCACCGTCCGCGGGCTGCTCGGCGTCGGCTTTCCCGGCGAGCCCAGCAGCGTCGAGACGTTGCTGGGGGAGATGGAGGTGGGCGTGCCACCGGAGAAGGTGGCCGACGTGGTGGCCGAGGTCCGCAAGACCCATCTCCGATTCGGTCTCGGGCCCCTCGGAGACGGGGTGTACCGCGTCCTCGTCCCGGCCGAAGGGGTGGTCGAGGACCGCACTGTCCCACCGACCATCGAGGACTTCAAACACCAACTGCGGGTGTACGCGGGCACCGACTTCGGTGTCCACTCACCGCGCTGGCTCTCCCGCTTCGGTGACGCCACCCGGCTCGCCGAGCGTTATCGGGTCGGCCGGGTGCTGTTGGCCGGCGACGCGGCGCACATCCACCCGCCGACCGGTGGGCAGGGGCTCAACCTCGGCATCCAGGACGCGTTCAACCTCGGGTGGAAACTGGCCGCCGAGCTCAACGGCTGGGCGCCGGAGGGGCTGCTGGACAGCTACCACAGCGAACGGCATCCGGTGGCCGCGGACGTGCTGAACAACACCCGGGCGCAGATGGTGCTGCTCTCACCCGAGCCGGGGCCGCGGTCGGTGCGTCAACTGTTGTCGGAGCTGTTGGACTTCGAGGACGTCAACCGGTACCTGATCGAGAAGATCACCGCGATCGGGGTCCGCTACGACCTCGGCGCGGGGCACGAACTGCTCGGGCGTCACATGCGTGACGTACGGCTGAGGCGGGGGCGCCTCTACGAGCTGATGCGCGGCGGCCGGGGCCTGCTGCTCGACCAGACCGGCCAGCTCTCGGTCGCCGGTTGGGCGGAGCGGGTCGACCATGTCGTCGACGTCAGCGATGAGGTGGAGGTGCCCGCCGTGCTGTTACGGCCCGACGGTCACGTGGCGTGGGTGGGCGACGATCAGGCCGACCTGCTCAGCCATCTGCCCAGGTGGTTCGGCGCGCCCGTCAGCTGAACGGTCAGCGCTCGCCGAGGAACGCGCTGTCGACCAGTTGGCGGGGCGATCGGGCACCACCGAGGCTCTTCGCCTGGTACATGGCGGCGTCGGCGCGGCTGAGCGCGTCGGTGAGCTGAGCCGGACCGGTCACCGGGGCGAGCCCGACGGACGCGGTGACCCGGACGCTGCACCCGCTCAGCCGGATCGGCGCGGCGACGGTCTCGCTGAGCCGGCGGGTCGAGTGCTCGATCCAGCGCCGGTCGACGGTGGGGCTGGAGAGCAACCCGGCGAACTCGTCGCCGCCGAGGCGCGCCACGAGATTGTCCCCGGCGAAGCCGGCCAGCCGTTCGGCGACGCTGATCAGCACCTGGTCGCCGGCGGCGTGCCCGTACCGGTCGTTGATCTGCTTGAAGTCGTCCAGATCGAGCACCACGGCGATCAGCGGCTGGCCGGCGGCGTCGGTGAGCAGTGCGGCTGCCAGACGGTAGAAAGCGCGGCGATTGGGCAGCCCGGTCAGCGGGTCGTGACTGGCGGCGTGCCGTTCGGCGGCCAGTTCTGCCTGGAGGTGACCGATCTCGGCCTCGGCGCGCACCGCCCGTCGGCGTAGTTGCCAGGAGGAGAGCAGCGCGCCCGCCGCGCAGACGCCGGAGGCGATACTCATCGGATCCGGCACGAACCCTCCCATCGCCGCGACCGCCTCCAGCCTTCGGTTGACGCGGTACACCGCGTCGGGCCCAGTTTTGCCTGATCGTTGCCCGTCTGGGGGTAACACAAAGTGAACGGATGGGCACCGATCATGTGCGTTATCATGCTCGCCGTCGGGTGCAGATGCAATAGCAGATGCACGTGCAGAACCGTCCAATGTCGATACCGCACCCCCTCGCCGTCACCGCTCCTCCCACGGCCACCGGCGGGCTCGTAACAGAAAGACGCCCCCATGCAGCAGCCACCCAATGGCGTACCGATCCACCAGTTGCCTCCGCTGAGCTGGCAGAAGAGTCGCCGCAGCAACCCCAGCGGCAACTGCGTCGAACTGGCCGAACTGCCCGAGGGAGCGGGCATCGCGGTCCGCAACTCACGACACCCGGAAGGGCCGGCGCTCATCTACACGGTGGATGAGATCGCCGCCTTCGTTCTCGGTGCGCGGGACGGAGATTTCGACCACCTGATCAACTGACCGTCCCGGGGCGGGTCGTCCCGGCTACGAGACTGATTCACCGGCGCGGAGGAGTTCACCTCACTGTCGGTCCATGGCATGCTTACACGTCGGCCGGGCCGGGGCGCCCGGCCGTCGTGGGTCGGTGTCCGGAGGTCCGCACGTGACGATGGTTCCCGCCGAGGGTGGCCCGACAACCGGGCCGACCGTGCTGCGCATGCTGCTCGGCGCCCAACTGCGCCGTCTCCGGGAGTCCAGCGGGGTGACCCGGGAGGGCGCCGGCTGGGAGATCCGCTCCTCCGAATCCAAGATCAGTCGGATGGAGCTCGGCCGGGTCGGCTTCAAGGAGCGCGACGTCGCCGACCTGTTGACCCTCTACGGCGTCACCGAGGACCACGAGCGTGACGCGCTGCTCAAGCTCGCGCGGGACGCGAACAGCCCCGGCTGGTGGCACCGCTACGGCGACGTGTTGCCGTCCTGGTTCCAGTCGTACCTCGGCCTGGAGGCCGCCGCCGCGCTGATCCGCAGCTACGAGGTGCAGTTCGTGCCCGGCCTCCTGCAGACCCGGGAGTACGCCCGCGCGGTTGTGCTGCTCGGGCACGGCACTGCCGGTCCGGGCGAGATCGACAGGCGTGTCGCGCTGCGGATGCAGCGTCAGCAGTTGCTCCAGCGGCAGAACCCGCCGCAGCTCTGGGCCGTGGTGGACGAGGCGGCCCTGCGCCGGCCCATCGGCGGCGCGGAGGTCATGCGCGGCCAGCTCACCGCGCTCATCGAGGCGACCAAGTCGCCCCACATCCGGTTGCAGGTCATCCCGTTCGCCGCCGGTGGCCACGCCGCCGCCGGGGGTGCCTTCACCATCCTGCGCTTCGGCGACCAGGAGCTTCCGGACATCGTCTACATCGAACAGCTCACCAGCGCCATCTACCTGGACAAGCGCGACGATCTGGATTACTACGCGGTGGCCATGGAGCGGCTCTGCGTCGAGGCCGAGCCGCCCGAGCGTACGGCGGAGATCCTCGGCGGCCTGCTGAACGACCTCTACGCGGCCTGACCTTCGGCCGCGCTCCCACTCTCCGTTCACGTATTGACCGACGCCGACCGGTCGGGCTAGTCTCTGTATCGATACAGACTGGATCGATACAGAGAGGTGCCGGTGAAGCCAACACTGCAAGCCGTGGCCGACGCCGTCGGCGTCTCGCGCAGCACCGTGTCAAACGCCTACAGCCGCCCCGACCAGCTCTCCGCCGCCCTGCGCGAGCGGATCCTGGACGCCGCCCGGCAACTCGGGTACCCCGGCCCCAACCCCACCGCGCGCTCCCTGCGCCGAGGTTTCGTCGGGTCGATCGGGGTGCTGTTCACCTCGCAACTGTCGTACGCCTTCACCGACCCGTTCGCGGTCCGCTTCCTCGCCGGTGTCGGCGCGGCGGCCGAGCGGCACGGCACCAGCATGCTGCTGGTGCCGCTGCCACCGGCGGTGACCGACGCCCGGCAGGCGGTGGAGAACGCCGCCGTCGACGGGTTCTGCGTCTACTGCGTCGCCGACGAAGAGTGGGCCCTCGACGTGATCCGTCAACGCGGGCTGCCGTTCGTCAGCACCGCCGCCCGCGACGACGCCGGCGCCGACGAACGGTTCGTCGGCATCGACGAGCGGGCCGCCGCACGCAGCGCCGCCGCGCACGTAGCGGGGCTCGGGCACCGTCGGGTGGCGCTGCTCGCCGACTCCGTGCTGCCCGACGCGCCAGCCGGCCCGCTCACAGTGGCCGGGGTCGACCAGGTGCCGCATCCGACCACCCGAGGTCGGCTCAGCGGGTTCGCCGACGCCTTCGCCGAGGTCGGCGTCGGCTGGGCCGAGCTGACACTTGTCAACGTCCCCGGCAACAGCCGCCCGGCGGCAGCCGCAGCCGTCGCTGGGCTGTTCGACCAACCCGCACCGCCGACCGCCGTGCTGGCCGGCTCCGACGTCCTCGCGCTCGGTGTGCTGGACGCCCTGGCCGCACGGCCGGCCCACGATCGTCCCCCGGTCTCGGTGACCGGCTTCGACGATGTCCCCGAGGCCGCCGCTGCCGGCCTCACCACCGTCCGGCAACCGGCCGAGGAGAAGGGCCGGATCGCCGCCGAACTGCTGCTCGACCCGCCTGCGGACGCCGCGGCCGGTCACGTGCTGCTGCCCACCGCACTCGTCGTCCGGGAATCCACCGGACCGGTCCCAAGGAGTTGACCATGGAACTTCCCACCGGATACATCACCGCGCTCGACGCCATGAACCGGCACGTCAACTCGGCCCGACCGGACGCGCCGGTCCAGGTCGAACACCCCCGCCGGGCCCTGCTCGCCCCGACCCGGCAGGCCACCGCCCTCGCCCTGCGCCGGCTCGCCGACCGCATCCAACCGCGACCGCTGCCCGGCACCCCGCGCTGCTCCTGACCCGCACCAATCCCATTCCGGTACGCACGGGACGAACAGTGTGGGTCCGGGCACGCAGAGTGGTCGACTGCGGTGTTGCCAGGCAGACTGGTGAAGTTATGTCGCCGCTCACGCCCACTCTCCGCCTCCACGACCGCTACGTACTGCACGAGCGGATCGGTCTCGGTGGCATGTCCGAGGTGTGGCGAGGCGACGACGAGGTGCTCGGCCGGCCGGTGGCGATCAAGGTGCTCGCCGGGCAGTTCGCCACCGACCCACAACTGCGGGCCACCATCCAACGCGAGGCCCGCGCGGCCGCCCGGCTGACCCACCCACACGTGACCCAGGTGTACGACTACGCCGAGGCGACACTGGCCGGCGGCGTCGTGGTCCCGTACCTGGTGATGGAGCTCGTCGACGGCCACAACCTGGCCGACCGGCTGCGGACCGGGC
>NZ_JBEZEH010000259.1:0-8512 GCF_040648775.1 Micromonospora sp. NPDC049089 | reverse complement strand
CGCCGCGGCGTCCCCGCCCTCCCGCATCCCCACCTCCGGCGGCGGGGCGGCGACACCGACCCGGACGTGTGACCGTGACGCCGCCGAGCGCCGCGCAGCCGGTCAGTCTCCGTACCAGTGCAGCGTCAGGCCAGGCTCGTCGCGCCACCGCGCCAACAACGCCTTCAGCGCCGCCGCCAGCCCACGCTCCGTGTCGTCAGCCGCCGCCGCCCGCAGGCGGTCGACGTCAGCCTCGAGCTGCGGCAGATCCTCACGAACGAGTACGCCATCTGACCACGGGTCGAGCTGACCCAAGATCGGAAGTCGGTTACCGCCCGCCGCGTTCAGCAGCGGCAGCAACTCCTCCACCGGCACGTCGAGCAGCAAACCGCGCTCCCGCGCCGCGGCCCACTCGTCGGCGTCGGCGCGATGGCGCTCCCGCCGCTGCGCGCGGGTGGCCCGACGCAGGCTCTTCGGACGCGGCAGCGGAGCGCGCAGCACCAACAGCAGACCCACCCCGGCGACGCTACGGCAGCTCCGGTGCGGACAGCACGGCCGGACCGCGACCATTCGCCGAGCAGGCGCGTCGGCGCGTCCGCCGTCGTTCGACGCGGCTACGCGACGTGGGTACGGTGACACTGTGCTCTCGGCTGTGAAGGGTCTGCACCAGAAGGTCGCCGGTCACGCGTGGGCGCACAGCGCCGCGTACGTCGTCCTCATCGGCGGCCACCAAGGTAGCCCAGACCAGCGCCGCGTACGGCCGCTCGTAGCGATCGTCCCTGGATGACCAGTTTCCCCGCGACCGCCCGCCGGGTGCGCGACGAGAGTCTCAGCCCTCGACGGCGCCGGTCGCATCTACGGGACTGCCTCTACCACTTCGCGCCGTACGGCTTTCACGCCACCTGGCATCACCTGGCGACCCGGCACCGCATCCCCGGAAACATCGAGGTCGATCCCCCGTCGCTGGTCCGGGCCCTCGGTGAACTCGAGACAGCCCGCGCTCTGGTGCTGGCAAGGGCGGTCGCCTTCGCGGCCCAACGGCGACTGCAGAAGCAGGCCGGCCAACGAGTCCCTACAACCCCGCATCCGTGGGACTCGTGGGGTTGCCACGACATCGCCTACTGCCCCGATCCGCAGAAGCATCCCACCGAGCAGCTTCCCATCGTGGTGCAGCGGGTGCTCGATGCGTACGCCGCAGGGGTCGACCCGGCCGGACGATGCCTGGCGTGCGGCGACGAGGACCGCCGCGCGGGACGGGCCTGCCGAAACTGCGGCGTCGCACCCGGCGGCTATGGCAACCCGCTCTAAGCATCAGGAGCAGGGCAGTTGTCGCGGTAGCAGGCCCCCCGCAACCGGCCGATGGGACGTTCCGGTCAGGGGTTGATCAGTCTCCAGTCTCCTTCGGAGATGACCTCGACACTGCCGTCGACCACAGTGATGGCGGTGTTGTCGTCGATGGCGTAGGTCGGGACCGGGATTCCGGACGCCCACTTCTGGATGTGGGACAGCTCGGTGTCCTCCATGTCCGGATGGTTGAGGTGGGGGTACAGCGTAAAATCCACCAACCCCAGCGCCCGGTCAGCGTCCCGCGCCCTGTCGCTGCCGTCGGGGACGAACTGACTGTCGAATTCGGCGTCACAGTTGTACGGGGTGACCGCGATGCTCCCGGCGCTGACCCCCACATAGACCGTGTCACTCAGCGACGGCAGGAGGTCGGCCAGGCCCGACTGGCGCAGCCAGTAGGTCAGGTACAGCACATCGCCGCCCCAGACCAGCAGGGCATCGGCCTCCCGGACCGCCGGGACCCAGTTCTCTTCTCGAATGGTCGGCAGCGCGGTGAGCTCCAACAACCCCAGGGACTTCCAACCCAGCTGGCACAGCGGGATGTCGGGTTGGCCGTGAATCGCCTTCCACGCCTTCTCAGCTCCGCCGGGAAAGGGGTAGACACCGGTGGGAACGAACAGAGCAGTGGACTCAGCGAGCGGCTTGCCCAACAGGTCGACCAGCGCGTCGGAGATGCTCGGGTTGCTGATGCCCCCCGACGTGAGAAGAAACTTCATGCGATCCGCTCCCCTGAAGCCACCGAAATGACGGCGATCATGGTGCCCATGCGAACCAGCGTCCCGGCTCGCTGACCCGAGCGACACATCGCTGGATCATCCGTCGGAGGCCGTCCAACCGTCAACTGCCTCCGCCTGTGCGACGACCTCCACGAGGGCCGGTCGGGTCACATCCCGGTTGTCGATGACAACATCCGCGCGCTCGTGAGGCGCGCAGGCGGCGAAGTACAGCCGCTGCCCGCCGACGTAGCGGCCGAGGCTGGGATGGTAGGGATCCGGATGGGAACCGTCGCGCCGGGCCATCCGTGCGACGGTGACCGCGAACGGCGCGTCGACGAAGACGGAGAAGTCCCAGCACTCCACGAGCTCGTCACGATGCAGGAACAGCCCGTCGACGATGAGTACCGTGCCGGGCGCCGCAGTCCGCCACTCAAGATCCAGAATCTCGTCTGTCCGAAGATCATGGGCAGCGGGACGGTAACGGCGAGAGCCTTCGGGACCGAACGGCTCCAGCACGTTGTGGACGAGGGCTTCGTAGTCGTAACTGTCGAGCCAGAAGCCTTCCGGCGAATCCCGGCCACGGCGATGCCGCACAGCCCGACGGTGATGAAAGTCGTCCGCCGACACGTGCACGACAGGACGTCCCCGGCCGCGCAGCAACGCGGCCAACTCGCCGGCGAACGTGGACTTACCCACCCCATCGACCCCGTCAACGGCCACCCGTACGCACCGCGGCGCGGGGAACGTCGGCACCAGGTCAGCGACATGGTCGAGCAACTGCCGCCGTACGACGCTCACGCCGTTCCTCCATCCCTGACCGGAAGCGCAGCACGCCTCACGGATCGAGGACGTCGCGGAACGACGATCGCCGGGTACGGCACCAGCTGCGCCTGCAGCCGACCACGCCGAACAGCGGTGCCGACGACCGCCCACCGGTCGGATCGCGACCACTCGCCGTGTCAGCGTCAGTCGACGAAGGTGCGTGACGTGGGTACGGTGACACGGTGCTCGCGGCCGTGAAGGGTCTGTCCCGCTACCACACCGAGGAGTCGCTGCGCGCCTACCTGCTGGAGCGCTCACACCGTACCGAGAGCGGCTGCCTGGTCGTCGAAGGCTACGGGCAGCGACGTGGGGTGCACCAGAAGGTCGCGGGCCGGGCGTGGGCGCACATCGCCGCGTACGTCGTCTTCCTCGGCGGGTACGACCCCGCCCTCGACGTCGACCAAACCTGCGGCGCCGCCGACTGTATCGAGCCGACTCATCTGCGACAGCTCAGTCGCGCCGAGGCCGGCCGCCACCGGAACCAGGCGGCGCAGTGCCGCAACGGCCACGACCGTGAGCTCGACCCGGCGACCGGCCGGTACCGTCGGGTCTGCCGGACGTGCAACCGGGAGGCACAGCGCCGGTGGCGTGAACGCGAGGCAGTCGAGGTTGCCCAGGCCCGCGCCGCGTACGGCCGCTCGTAGTCAGCCCTCCAACGCTTTCCGATGCCGGTACCGCCACTGAAGCTGTCAGGGTGCGAGGATCGTGAACGAGTCAAAGACCTGCGGGCGGTGCAAGCAGCTTCGGCCGGCAGAGTCCTTCGTCGGCGCGACCGGTCGCACGATGCTCTCCTGTCAACCGTGCCGCGACTACTCCCGTCGTGTGAATCAGGCCAGTAGGGATTCCCGGCCGGGCTCCAATCGAGCGATGAATCTCTGGAGCAAGTACCGGATCACCGAGCCGTTCTACGATGAACTGAGGTCACGGCAAGGGTTTCGATGCGCCATCTGCGGCATCCATGAGGATGACCTCCCGGCAACTCTCGCCGGTCGCCCCCGGAAGGACGGCAAGCCCTCCGCCCAGGCGTTCCGGTTGGTCGTGGATCACTGCCACGGCACCAACACCGTTCGAGGGCTCCTCTGCAACGGGTGCAACTCGGCACTTGGGCACTTCCGGGACAACCTTGAGGCGCTGCGCCGCGCACTGGATACCTCCAGCCGGGGCCGTCATCGGTGCCGCCCCGAGAGGTCACCTGAGTTCCCGGCCAACACGCGCGTACACCAACCTAAGTCCTTACGCACAAGAACTGTCATTATGGTGCGTGTACGTTGCGTACCTTTTGTCCCAGGTAATTAACGGATTTTTGTTAACGACAATCCAGTAATCACCTGCTGTGGACTGTGCTCGCTCGCTTCAGTCCGGCTCGGGAACGCGGTGGCGTCACAGCCCTCACGCGCTGAGGATGTCGACATGGATGACCACAGCCCGAACGCGGCCGACGAGCAGGAGGAAGCGCTGCCCGGCGGCAACATGGGAGGTGCGACACGGGTCGGTGCCACTGTTCGGCGCGGTCATGGTGCATGGAGCCCGACGGTTCAGCGCCTACTACGACACCTACGGGAGCGCGGCGTCACCTGGGTTCCGCAACCGCTCGGGACCGATGAGCACGGACGCGACAGCGTCTCCTACCTGCCGGGCATCGTGCCGCAGTACCCGTTGCCGGACTGGATCTGGAGCGACGGCATCCTCGCCGACGCAGGTCTGCACCTCGCACAACTTCACGAGGCCAGTGCCAGCTTCGACACCGTTGGCGGAGTGTGGCAGTTTCCGGTGCGACAGCCAGCTGAGGTCATCTGTCACAACGACTTCGCGCCCTACAACATGGTCTTCACCGACCGGCGGCTCACCGGAATCATCGACTGGGACACGGCCTCGCCCGGTCCCGGTCGTGGGATCTGGCCTACCTCGCGTACCGGCTGGTGCCGCTGGCCCACCCCGACAACGGCGACGCGATCGACAGTGACCTGGCCGAGCGGGCACGTCGGCTGCGCATGCTCTGCGACGGCTACGGCTCGGGGCAGGACCCTGACCACATCCTCCAGGCCGCAGTCCACCGACTGCACGACCTCGCCGCCTTCACCGAGGCGCGGGCTGATCAGGGACAGGAGAACCTCCGCAGTCACGTCGGGCTCTACCAACGCGACGCCATGTGGATCACCGCGCACATCCTTCGAAGGTGAGTGCCGACAGAGGTCGCTGACGGGCTAGCCCAGCTTGCGCTGTATCAGCCGTTCAGTCGTCTGCGGCCGCTGATCAGTCATTTCCATGTGCGTGTGCCTCCTCCCGACGGCTACGAAGTACGGGTGACCAACGAGGTAACCGTTCCCCTGCTGCCCTGCGCGTCCATCGACGACATCGTCGCCTTCTACGAGGTGCTCGGTTTCCACACCACCTACCAACAGCGCAAACCCAACCCGTGCGTGGGGTTGCAACGCGAAGATCTACATCTGCAGTTCTTCGAGATCGCGGGGTTCGATCCGGCGCAGTCCTACGGGTCGTGTCTCGTGCTGACCTCGGACACGGGGCAGCTGTACCGGGCTTTCGCGGCGGGAATGCGTGCCGCGTACGGCAAGGTGTTGGTCTCCGGGACGCCCCGGATGACCCGGCCCCGCGCGCGGAAGAACGCCGACGGGCTGAGCGGCTTCAGCGTCATCGATCCAGGCGGCAACTGGATCCGCGTCTTCCAGAACGCCTCGGTCTCCCCCGCGTCGGCGCCGACTGGGCGGCTGGGCAAGGCGATGGCGAACGCCGTCGTGCAGGCCGACTCCCGAGGGGACGCCCGGCAGGCGGCTCGGATTCTCGACAGTGCGCTGGGCCATCCCGATACAGATGACGACCCGGTCGCGTTGGTGGAGGTGCTCGTGTACCGCGCTGAGGTCGCGATGGTCCTGAACGATCCGGCCACGGCGATCGAGATGCTGGCCCGTGTCGACAGTGTCGCGTTGAGCGCGGACCAGGCCACACGGGCTGCGGCTGCGTATGAGGCCGCTACCGACCTTGCGGCAGCGCTGTCCTAGGAGCAGCGTGACCTGATGTTCTCAGTAGACGAACGCGACCGGATCCAGCGGCGGCTGCTGCATCTGGCGGAACAAGACAGCGGTGTCGTCGCCGCCGCGATCACCGGCTCGCACGCCACGAACGATGAGGATCGCTGGTCGGACATCGATCTGGCCTTCGGGGTCAGTGACCCGCTCGACGCCGTCATGCGTCGATGGACGCGACAGATGTATCAGGACTTCGCGGCGGTCCACCACTGGGACCTCGCGGCCGGGTCCGCGATCTACCGGGTGTTCCTGCTGCCTCACTGCCTGGAAGTCGACCTCTCCTTCAGCCCGGAAGGCGAGTTCGGGCCGCGAGGCCCGAGTTGGCGCCTCATGTTCGGGCGTTCCACACCATCCCGGGCCCCCGCGTCGAGCGGCCACGACGGCACAGCCGGCCTGGCATGGCACCACGCGCTGCACGCACGGATCAGCATCGAACGAGGCAGATTCTGGCAGGCCGAGCACTGGATCAGCGCCATGCGGACCCAGACGATCGCACTCGCCTGCCAGCGTCTGGGCCACCCCACCAGCTACGCCAAAGGCGCTCACCTACTGCCCTCCGACATCACCGGCCCGCTCGAAACGACATTGGTCCGTTCCACTGACGAGGTCGAGTTGCGCCGTGCGCTCTCGGCGGCCGTGACGGCCCTGACTGCGGAACTCACCCGTACGGACCCGACGCTGGCCAATCGGTTACACCCGGTTCTCACCGAACTCGCCGCGACCGATCGGCCGCCGGACGACGGGACGCGCTCCGCACCCGGATGACGGCGGGTATTGACCGAGCCGATGGTCACGATGGTGGGTGTGCCCCAGGCCCGGGCAGCAGATCGATGTCCGTAGCCCGCATGGGCTGTTCGCACTCCGAGCACCGTAGTTCGACGTGACTGATCTCGCCGCAGGCGTGGTGGCGGTAGAGCACCGGCGGGCCGGCGTCGCCCGCCGTCCACCGGTCACCCCAGCGCACCATGACGAGCAGTAGATCGCACAGCTCCCGGCCCTTGTCGGTGAGCAGGTATTCGTGTCGGACCGGCCGGGTCGAGTATTCACGCTGGGTCAGGACGCCCTGTTCGACCAGCCAGTTCAGCCGCTCGGCGAGCACCTTGCGGGAGATGCCGAGCCCTCGCTGGAGTTGCTCGAAGCGGTGTGTGCCGGCGTAGACGTCCCGCAGGATCAGCGGAGACCACGGCTCACCGATGACGTCGAGGGTGCGGGCGATCGAGCACGCCATGGTGCCGAACTGCGTTCGCTGCATGACGCCACGATACGCAAGGTGGTTCCTTCAGGGAACTGACTCTGTTAGCGTCACATCAGTCCATCTCTTTAAGAAACGGACTGGTCTGTGCCCCCTCCACACGTGCAGGGAAGCCGAAAAGAGGCCCGCATGAACCATCCGCCGATCGTGCCGACCAGGGACTGGCAAGACGCAGTGAACACCTTGCGCGTCCGCGAAAAGGCACTCACCCGCCAGCTCGACGCAGTGGCCGCGGTGCGCCGCCGGCTGCCGATGACGCCGGTCGAGCAGGACTACGTGTTCGAGGGCCCGTCCGGGCCTGCCAGTTTGACCGACTTGTTCGAGGGCCGCCGTCAGCTCATCGTCTACACCTTCATGTGGCGCGGCGTCGACGCTGTCTGCTCCGGCTGCTCGCTGTTCACCGACAACGTCGGACACCCGGCCCACCTCAACGCCCGCGACGTCACCCTGGCGTTGACGTCCCATGGCCCGCTGGACGACCTGCTGGCGTTGCGGCGGCGGATGGGTTGGGCCCTGCCCTGGTACTCGTCGCTGAACAACAGCTTCAACGCCGACATGGGAACCGGTGACGGGTTCGCGCTGAACGTCTTCCTCCGCGCCGACGACCGGATCTTTCGCACCTACACCACCACCTCCCGCGGCGTGGAACGGCTCGGCAGTAACTGGTCCTTCCTCGATCTGACGCCGTACGGCCGACAGGAGACCTGGGAGGACTCGCCGGAAGGCTGGCCGCAGACCCAGCCGTACCAGTGGTGGCGGCTGCACGACGAGTACGACACCACAGAGGATCCGTCATGACAGTCGACACACCGGTCGCCGAGCTCCTCTTCCAGCAGGAGGACGCAACACCCTTCAACACCGACGTGGCGACAGTCAAGCCCTGGAGCCAGGCATTGGCCTGTCTGGAGTCGGCACACAAGTGTTGGCTGTCGACGGTGGGACCGGGTGGCCGTCCCCATGCGGCCCCGGTGATGTCGGTGCTGCTGGACGGGGCTCCGTGCATCGCGAGCCGCCCGAGTTCCCGCAAGAGCCGCAACCTGGCCCACAACCCCCGAGCTGTCATCACGGTGAGCAGCGACGACCTCGACCTGGTGGTGAACGGTGCGGCTCACCAGGTGTCGGGCGACGCCGCGCTGCGCCGGGTGGCCGCCGCCTTCGCCACAAAGTACGGCTGGACGTTCGCCATCAGGGACGGCCGAGTCCATGACGACAGTCTGCCGGGAGCGCCCCAGTACGCCTTTTACGAGGTCTCCCCCGTCCGGGCTTTCGGCTACGGCCCGGACGGGCTGACCGCGACTCGTTGGCGGTTCAACCGCACCTGAGTGACCGGGCGCGGGGCGGGCCATGCCGAGGCT
>NZ_JBEZEH010000258.1:0-8609 GCF_040648775.1 Micromonospora sp. NPDC049089 | reverse complement strand
ACCGCGCCCCGGCCACGGCGCCGACGGGGGCCGGCGCCGCCGCTACGCACAAGGTCCACACCGCGGCGCCGCCGCCGGTCCGCCCGGGGCAGAGTGACTTCGGGGGGTACGCGGGCTAAGGAGGCGGCGGTGCGCAGCAACAACCCGGTGCTCAACCGGCTGGACGAAACCGGCCGGGTGGAGGCCCGGGTGCTCGGCGCCCGTGACGTCGAGCCGATGACCGTCGACGACGTGGTGGTCCGTACCGTCGGGTTGCTGCTGGTGACCGGCGCGGCCGCGGCGGTGTCCTGGGCGGTGATCCCCGACGCGGTGTGGCTGGGCGCAGCGCTGGCCGGCAGCGCGCTCGCCTCGATCGCGCTGGTCCTGGTCATCTCGTTGCGGAGGATCACCAACCCGGTGCCGATCGTCGGCTACGCCATCCTCCAAGGGCTGCTGCTGGGGGTGGCGAGCCGCACCTTCGAGCAGGTCTATCCGGGCATCGTGGTGCAGGCGGTGGCGGGTACCTTCGGCGTCTTCCTCGGCATGGCGGCGCTCTACCGGGCCCGGGTGATCCGGGCGACGCCCCGCCTGGCCCGCCTGGTGATCGGCACCCTGCTCGGCATCGCCGTGCTCAGCGTGGTCAACCTGGTGTCGTACCTGATCACCGGGCGGTCGGGCCTGGCGGTCTACAGCGTCAGCGGGCAGGTCGGCTGGCTGCCGTACGCCTTCTCGGTGGTGGCCATCATCGCCGGGGCGTTCAGCTTCATTCTCGACTTCGATCTCGTCGAGCGTTCGGTGCGGGACGGCCGAGCCCGTCGGTACGCGTGGCTGAGCGCGTTCGGCCTGCTCACCGGGTTGGTCTTCCTCTACTGGCAGTTGCTGCGGCTGCTCAGTTACCTGCGCCGCTGACCGGCCCGACCCGGACGCGGCCGGTGTCAGCCGTAGACTCGGCGGCGATGAGCGCAGCGGAGTTGGACAAGGCCGTGCAGTTGCTGGTCCGTCAGATCGCGCACTGGCAGCAGCCCCGGTGGGCGGCGGCCGCGACCGCCGGCAACGTGTCCCGCGCCGACCTGGTGCACCGCCTGGTGCAGGAGGTCGCCAACCTGGCCGCCGACGCCGAGGGGGAGCCCCGTCGGGTGGTGCCCCGGCTCGACAACGACCTGGCCCTACCCGATCAGTTGCGGGTGGTCACGGCGGACCTGCTGGCCGCCCACCCGGGGCCCGAGGCGCTGGCCCGGGCCGCCGCCGAGGTGACGGCGACCCGCAGCGCACTCTGAGGGCAGCTCGGCTCAGCTGAGCCGTTCGAGCACCATTGCCATGCCCTGACCACCGCCCACGCACATGGTCTCCAGACCGATGGTCTTGTCGTGCCACTCGAGTGAGTTGAGCAGGGTGCCGGTGATCCGGGCACCGGTCATGCCGAACGGGTGGCCGACCGCGATGGCCCCGCCCATCACGTTCAGTTTCTCCTCCGGGATGCCCAGCTCGCGGTAGGAGGGGATGACCTGCGCGGCGAACGCCTCGTTGATCTCGACGAGGTCGACGTCGTCGATGGTCATGCCGGCTCGGCGCAGCGCCTGCCGGGACGCCTCGACCGGCCCGAGACCCATGATCTCCGGCGACAGGCCTGTCACGCCGGTCGAGACGATCCGGGCCAGCGGGGTTAGCCCGAGTTCCTCGGCCCGCTGGGCGCTCATCACCACCACTGCGGCGGCGCCGTCGTTGAGGGGGCAGCAGTTGCCGGCGGTGATCCGACCGTCCGGGCGGAACACCGGCTTCAGGCCGCCGACCGCGTCGAGGGTGACGCCGGCCCGGGGCCCGTCGTCGGTGCTCACCACTGTGCCGTCCGGCGTGGTGACCGGGGTGATCTCCCGGGCCCAGAAACCGTCGGTGATGGCCTTCTCGGCGAGGTTCTGGCTGCGTACGCCGAACTCGTCCATGTCGGCGCGGCTGACGTCGTACACCTGGGCCAGGTTCTCCGCGGTCTGCCCCATGGACAGGTAGATGTCGGGCAGTTCGCCGGCCTCACGCGGGTCGGTCCACACCTCGGCGTCGCCCTGCGCGCGGCGCTTCGAGCGCTCAGCCGCCGTCCCGAAGCGGGGGTTCTCCCAGCGGCCGCCGACCAGGGCCTGCGCCTCGGGCGGCAGCCCGTCGGAGCTGCCCCGGGCGTAGCGGGAAACCATCTCCACCCCGGCGGAGACGAACACGTCGCCCTCGCCGGCCCGGATGGCGTGCATCGCCATCCGGGTGGTTTGCAACGAGGAGGCGCAGTAGCGGGTCAGCGTGGCACCGGGGACAGTGTCCAGATCGAGGAGGGTGGACACCACCCGGGCCATGTTGAAGCCCTGCTCGCCGCCGGGCAGGCCGCACCCGAGGTAGAGGTCGTCGATCGTGGTCGGATCGAGCGCGGGGATCTTGTCCAGCGCGGCCTGGACGATGGTCGCGGCGAGGTCGTCGGAGCGGACGTCGCGCAGTGAACCCTTGTGCGCCCGGCCGATGGGGGAGCGGGCGGTGGCGACGATGACGGCGTCGCGGGACGACTCAATCGGCATGGACCAACGTTAACCCGCCGGTAACATCGCGCGGAAGAAGCGGACGCGGCGGGAAATGTCACCCTGGCCGGGGCGATCTAGCGCCGGGTCGTGGCCGCCGCCGCAGCGACGATGGCGGGCAGCAGCGCGTGCGCCCACACCCGGTAGCCGTCGGCGGAGGGGTGGAAGCCGTCCTGGCAGAGCGTCCCGGCATCGGCCCGGAACACCGGCCCGGTCTCGGTGGCCAGGTCGACCACCGAGCCGCCCGCCTCCAGCACGGCAGTGGTCTGCGCGCGGGCCACCCGACGCCCGGACCAGCCGACCACCTGGCGCAGCGGAGGCGCGATGGCACGCACGGCCCCGAGGTCGGGGCAGGTGCCCACCACCACCTCGACACGCGCCTCGCGCAGGCGGTGCACCGCAGCGCCGAGATAGGCCGCCGCGTCGGAGGGCCGGCGCAGCCCGGTGGCGTCGTTCGCGCCGATCAGGATCAACGCCACGTCGGGCCGCTCGCCGAGCAGGGCCCGGGCCACCTGGGTGGCGAGGTCCGTCGAGCGGGACCCGGAGACGCCGACGCTGGACAGGTGCACCCGGCGGCCGGCCGGGCCCTCGGCGAGCAGGTTGGCCAACTGCCCGCCGATGGTGTCCTCCAGACGGTCGACACCCACGCCCAGTGCCGACGAGTCGCCCAGCAACACCAGCCGCAGCGGGGGAGCGCCCGCCCGGCCGATCGTGGCGCGCAGGGCAAGGCCGAGCTCCGGTTCGGCGTAGCGTCGGTGCCGGGCGATGAACGCCTCACCTGCGAGGACGGCGGCGCCCCCGACAGTGCCGGCGAACAGCGAGATCGCCGCCGCCCGACCCAGTCGGCCGGCGACGCCGGAGGTCACGCTCCGCGCGCTGCGCTCGTTCATGCCAGTCCCTCCACTGTCGAGGTGTCCGAGGCGGACCCGTGCTGCGGCACCGCGCCGACACCGAAGAACGCCCGTCGGCGCAGCTGCGCCCACCGGCCGGCCGGCCCCCGATCGCGGCCTCGCACCTGGACGCCGCTGACCTCCGTGCCGGCGTGTCGGGCCGCCTCCTGCGCGGCCCTCGGCAGCGACCGTACGCCGTCCCCGAGTGTCGGTGTGGCCCGTCTTTCCGGGGTCGCGCCGAGGGCGGAGAGCATCGTCGGCAGGAGCGCGGCGGCGGCCATCGCGTACCCCTCGGCGGAAGGATGGAACCGGTCCCAGGCGAACATCCGGGTCGGCTCGGCCACGAACCGGGGGCCGAGCAGATCACCGAGGGAGACCGTCCACCCGCCCGCCTCGACCACGGCCACCGTCTGGGCGGCCGCGAGCTGGCGGCTCCAGCGGTGCGCCAGCCAGCGCAGAGGCGGCTGGATCGGGCGGATCGCGCCCAGGTCGGGGCAGGTGCCGACGACCACCTCGCACCCCGCGTCACGCAGGGTGTGCACCGCCTCGACCAGGTAGCGCACCGCCAGGCCGCGCGGGGTGCGGTTGGTGATGTCGTTGCCGCCGATGAGGATCACCGCGATGTCGGGTCGGCACTCCAGCGCCGCCTCCACCTGGTGGCGCAGCGCCGCCGAGATGGCGCCGACCACCGCGAAGCGGTGCAGCTGCACCGGCCGGTGCAGTCGACGGGACAGGCCGGTGGCGAGCAGCGCCCCGGGGGTCTCCCGACGGCGGTGCACCCCGTAGCCGGCCGCCGACGAGTCACCGAGCACGACCATGGTCAGCGCCGGGCCGGGGAACTTCGCGCCATACATTCCGTCGCAGCGGGGCGGCGGCGCCTCGGCCATCGGGATGGTCCGTCGCGCCTGGCGGGCCTGGCCGACCAGCACCCCGCCGGTCGCCACCACGGCCGCCGCTGTGGCGCCCGTCCCGATGGCCGCCAGCAGGGCGACGCGCCTGGCCTGCCGCCAGCGCTCATCGGGTACGACGAAACCTGCCACCCCCATATCTCGACATTATCGCGCTGGCCCGACACACCGCTGTCGTCGTGACGGCACCCGGGTGCCTGGAAACCGACGCGACGGGGTACCTGGGTTCCAGAGGCCGGCCGACTTGCGCCGACCCGCCACGCTGATCCGGCGGAGAGGAGCGCGACGATGGGTAAGACACTGAAGCGCAGCGCGGCGTTCACGGCCCTGGCGCGGGCCCTGGCGGCCGGGGCGCGCAACGGGCCGTCGATCGGCACGCGGTTGGCAGCGCTGCCCCGGATGATCAGGGCCACCACCAAGGGGGAGTACGACGGCGGCCTTCGGCTGGCGCTGATGACCGCGGCGACGGCGTACATCGTCTCGCCGATCGACCTGCTCCCGGAGATCCCGCTGGCGATCTTCGGGCTGGCCGACGACGCGGTGATGGTCACCTGGTTGGCTGGCAGCGTGCTCGCCGAGACCGACCGGTTCCTTGAGTGGGAGGCCCGCCGCAGCTCGGTCATCCCCGGGGGGTTGGTGCCCTGACGACACGTACGCTGGGCGGTGAGCAATCGTCTTCCCGGTCGCCCACCGCCGGCGCCGCAACGAAGGGCACACCGTGCAGTACTACGACAACGTCGTCGACATGATCGGAAACACCCCGCTGGTGCGTCTGCGTAACGTCACCGAGGGCATCCAGGCCACAGTGCTGGCCAAGGTGGAGTACGTCAACCCGGGCGGCTCGGTGAAGGACCGGATCGCGCTGCGGATGGTGGAGGACGCCGAGGCCGCCGGCCTACTCAAGCCCGGTGGCACCATCGTCGAGCCGACCAGCGGCAACACCGGTGTCGGGTTGGCCCTGGTGGCCCAGCTCAAGGGCTACAAGTGCGTCTTCGTCTGCCCCGACAAGGTCAGCCAGGACAAGCAGGACGTGCTCCGGGCGTACGGCGCCGAGGTGGTGGTCTGCCCGACCGCCGTCGCGCCGGAGGACCCGCGCTCCTACTACAACGTCTCGGACCGGCTGACCCGGGAGATCCCCGGCGCCTGGAAGCCCAACCAGTACAGCAACCCGGCCAACCCGCGCTCGCACTACGAGACGACCGGTCCGGAGCTGTGGAAGCAGACCGACGGCGAACTCACCCACTTCGTGACCGGCGTCGGCACCGGCGGCACCATCTCCGGCATCGGCCGCTACCTCAAGGAGGCGTCCGAGGGTCGGGTGCGCGTCATCGGGGCCGACCCGGAGGGCTCGGTCTACTCCGGCGGCACCGGCCGTCCGTACCTGGTGGAGGGCGTCGGCGAGGACTTCTGGCCGGAAACGTACGACCGGGGTGTCGCCGACGAGATCGTGGAGGTCTCCGACAAGGCGTCCTTCGAGATGACCCGGCGACTGGCCCGCGAGGAAGGGCTGCTGGTCGGCGGTTCCTGCGGCATGGCGGTGGTCGCCGCCCTGGAGGTCGCCCGCCGGGCCGGCCCGGACGACGTGGTGGTGGTCCTGCTGCCCGACGGCGGTCGCGGCTACCTCTCCAAGATCTTCAACGACTCGTGGATGGCCCGGTACGGCTTCCTCGACAACTCGGGCGCAGAGCCGACGGTGGCCGACGCGCTGGCCAGCAAGCCGGGCGGGCTGCCCGAACTGGTGCACGTGCACCCGACCGAGACCGTCCGCGACGCGATCGACTACATGCGCGAGTACGGCGTCTCGCAGCTGCCGGTGCTCAAGGCCGAGCCGCCCGTGGTGACCGGTGAGGTCGCCGGCTCGATCGCCGAGCGGGACCTGCTCGACGCGCTGTTCACCGGCCAGGCCCACCTGCACGACACGATCGAGCGGCACATGGGCGACCCGCTGCCGATGATCGGCGGCGGTCAGCCGGTGAGCGAGGCGGTGGGCATGTTGGAGAAGTCCGACGCCGCGCTGGTCCTGGTCGACGGCAAGCCCAAGGGCGTCCTGACCCGCCAAGACCTCCTGTCCCACCTGGGAGCCCACTAACCCCGCCCCCCGCCCCCGCCCCGCCCCCGCCCCCGCCCCGCCGATCTTGCACTTACTGTCGCCCGAACGCGGCTCTTGTCAGGTTTTGTCCCGACAGGAAGTGCAAGATCGCCGTGGGTGGGGTGCGAGGGCGGGGGTGGGGTGGGGTGGGTTAGAGGGGGCGGGTGTAGCGGATCTGGGGCGTTAGGGCGTTGCCTATGTGTTCCGCGCGCTCGGCGCCGGTGGGGGTCCAGCCGCCGCGTTCGTAGAAGGAACGGGCGTGGGCGTTGTCCCGCAGCACCCAGAGCACCGCGCGCCGCCAGCCCTGCGCCCGCATGGCGTCCAGGGCGTCCACCATCAGGGTGCGGCCGACGCCGCGGCCCTGCTCGGCAGGGTCGAGGTGGATCGCGTTGAGCAGCCCGGTGGCGGGGTCGTCCTCGTCGTCCGGGCCCAGGTGGCTGAACCCGACCAGCGTCCCGGCCCGCTCGGCCACTGTCATCCGGTGGGTGTCCCGCTCCCAGATCCACCGCTCGACCCAGTACCGCCCCATCGCCTCCGGTGTCGGGTCGGCCAGTGCCTCGGCCGGCACGAAGGCGGAGTACGCGGCGACCCGGGAGCGCTGGTGCAGGGCACCCACCGCCATCAGGTCGCCTTCGGTCGCGGGGCGGAGCGTGACGGTCACCCGGCCGAGGCTACCCGGCGGGGCGGAACCTGCACCGTGGTCAGATCCTCGGCGATGATCAGTTCGCCGTCGAAGTGCGCGCGCGCCTCGTCGTGGAACCGGCGTGGGTCGGGATAGCGCTGGGAGAAGTGGGTGAGCACGAGCCGGCGTACCCCGGACTCGGTCGCCACCCGGGCGGCCTGCGCCGCGGTCAGGTGACCGACCTCGGCGGCGAGCGCGGCCTCCGACTCCAGGAACGTCGACTCGATGACCAGCAGGTCGGCGTGCTCGGCGAGGGCGTACACCCCGTCGCAGAGGCCGGTGTCCATCACGAACGCGAACCGCTGCCCCGGCCGGGGCACGCCCACGTCGGCCCGGGTGACGCGGCGTCCGTCGACGTCCAGGTGCCCGACGCGGATCAGCTCGCCGACGGCCGGCCCGGCAATGCCATACGCGGCCAGCTTCTCCGGCAGCATCCGGTGCCCGTCCGGCTCGACCAGCCGGTAACCGTACGTCTCGATGGGGTGCCGGAGCCGGCGTGCCTCCAGCGTGCCGCAGCGCAGGGCGATCCGCTGCCCGTCCGCCTCGACGGGCTCGACCCGCAGCTCGGCGGTCTCGTAGAACGAGGTGGCATACCGCAGTCGGGCGAAGTATTCGGCGCCGCCGGCGGGAAAGTGCACAGCGACCGGGTGGGCCACCCGGTCCAGGGAGAGCCGCTGGATGGTGCCGGGCAGGCCCAGGCAGTGGTCGCCGTGGAAGTGGGTGACGCAGATCCGGGTCAGGTCGGTGGCGGTGACGGTGGTGTGCAGGAGCTGGCGCTGGCTGCCCTCACCCGGGTCGAAGAGGATCACCTCGTCATCCCACCGCAACACGTACCCGTTGTGGTTGCGCTGACGGGTCGGCGCCTGGCTGGCCGTCCCCAGCACCACAAGCTCGCGCATGGACATCGCCACTCCCGCGGATATGGAGCGACCCCCGGGGCGCTCCGCGCATGTGCGCGGGCCGGCTGGACTTGGCCGGCACCCCGGGGGTCGGGTGGCTGTCGTGGATTCGCCGCACCGCTGCCACACGGTCTCGACGATGGTGCTTTTGCCCGCCTCGCGGCAGACCGATCACTGTCGAGGACAGCGGCTAGCTGACAGCCACCTCACGAGTCCGATTGCTATACAAGTCTGGACCACCTCCTTTCACGTGTACGGCCACGTTATCGAGTTCTCGTCGGGCTCGGCAACGGATTTCGATCACAGGCCGAACGGGAATGCCCGGACACCTCCGGGGGTGGCCGAACGGCGGTGGCTCAGGTGGCGAAGGTCGGATCGGCGTACCCCATCGCCCTCATCTTCGCCGCAGTGAATCGGCTGCCGGCCCGACCCGCTGCGACTCCTCTTCATCGAGGTGGCGGGCGATGGGCTC
This sequence comes from Micromonospora sp. NPDC049089, assembly GCF_040648775.1. Classification (NCBI taxonomy): domain Bacteria; kingdom Bacillati; phylum Actinomycetota; class Actinomycetes; order Micromonosporales; family Micromonosporaceae; genus Micromonospora; species Micromonospora sp. NPDC049089. The sequence continues at coordinate 138 of NZ_JBEZEH010000258.1, read as the reverse complement.
CAGAAACACGTCCATGCCGTACGGGTCGCAACGGGTTGGAGCCGCACAGCCGTGGGGGGGGGGGGGGCCCCCCCGCCCCCCCCCACCGCGGGGGGGTCGGGGTCGGGGCCCCGCCGCGGGCCCCCCGCCCCCCCCACC
>NZ_JBEZEH010000257.1:0-8623 GCF_040648775.1 Micromonospora sp. NPDC049089 | reverse complement strand
ATGTCGTTGCCGGCACCGGTGGTCGGCTCGTGGAAGACCAGTTCCTCGGCAGCGCGACCGCCCAGCGCGGGCCCGCCGCGCGGCCGGGCGGCTACGGGCCGGCACCACCGCCGTACCGGCGATCAACCCGGCCGCGCCGTTGCGGTGGCTGCTGGACGCGTTCCTGCCCAGCAGCGGCCCCGCCGGCCGCGCTACGGTGCCCGCGTCCCGCCGAGATCCCACCGTGGAGCGCGACGTCCGGGCGATCCTGGACAAGACAGCGCACCCGCTGTGGCAGACCGGCATCCGGTACGCCGTCGCCACCACCAACCGGCGCGGCGGCGCCGATCCGACGGGCCGGTTGCGGGGCATCGCCGACACCCTTGCCTCGGCGTTCGCCATCCACACCGGCCGCAACAGGCTCACCCACCGCGCCCGGATGCCCGCCCCGGTGGCCGTCCTCGCCGCACGCCGACTCGGGCCCGGATTCCTCACCTCCGCCCCGGAACTCGCCGCCCTCGCGGCTCTGCCGCGCGACCTTGCCGTGCCTGGCCTCGATCGGGCGCGGGCCGCGTCCATGCCGGCGCCGGTCGCGGTCCCCGGCGGCGGGCGTGGGGTGAAGATGCTCGGCGACGCCGAAATCGGCGGCCACAGTGTCGGGCTGTCGGTGGCGGACGCGAGGTATCACCTGCATGTGATCGGTTCCACGGGCTCCGGCAAGACCACGCTGCTGGTCAACATGGCCCTCGACGACATCAACGCCGGCCGCGGCACCGTCGTCATCGACCCGCACGGCGACCTCGTCCTGGACATCCTCGACCGGCTCCCCGCAGGCGTCGCCGACCGTGTCGTGCTCTTCGACCCCGATCAGGACAACCCGCCGACGCTGAACCCCCTCGAAGGCGACGACCCCGACCTGGTCGTCGACAACCTCGTGTCGATCTTCGGGAACATCTTCGCCAAGGCGTGGGGACCGCGGATGGACGACGTCATGCGGGTGGCCTGCCTGACCCTGCTGCGCCACAACAACGTCACCCTGCAACACATCCCACCGCTGCTCAACAGCCCCCAGTTCCGCTCGGCGATGACGGTGGACCTGGACGACCCGGCCGGGCTCAGCGGCTTCTGGCAGTGGTACGACAGCCTCAACGACAGCCTCCGCTCGCAGGTCATCGGACCGGTCCTCGCCCGGCTGCGCGCGTTCCTGCTGCGCGACTTCGTCAAACGCACCATGCGCTACCCCAAATCGAGCTTCGACATGGGCCGCGTCCTCGACGGCGGCGTGCTGCTCGTCCGCATCCCCAAGGGTGTGCTCGGCGAGGACACCAGCCGGCTGCTCGGCTCCCTGATCCTCGCGCAGGTATGGCAGGCCACCACCGCCCGCGCCGGCGTCGCACCTGACCGGCGCCGCGACGCGACCCTGATCATCGACGAGGCCCAGAACTTCCTCACCCTGGCCAACTCGCTGGACACGATGCTCGCCGAGGCCCGCAAGTACCGGCTGTCACTCGTGCTCGCCCACCAGGACCTGGCCCAGTTCCCCCGCGACCTGCTCGCCGCGGCGTCGGCCAACGCCCGCAACAAGATCTACTTCACCGTCGCGCCGGAAGACGCGAAAGTCCTGTCCCGGCACACCCTGCCGGAACTGGGCGAGCACGACCTCGCCCACCTCGACGCGTACACCGCCGCCGCACGGCTGGTCGTCAACGGCCGCCAAACCCCGGCGTTCACCATGAAGACCCGACCGCCGAAGCCGATCGTCGGGGAGGCGACCGCCATCCGCCAGGCCGCCGCCGCGGCGGTACCGAGCCAGGACACCAGCGCCGTCGACGACCTCGTCGAACGGCTCAGCCGCAAGCCCGACGACCGTCGATCCCGTCCGAAGAGCGACCGGAGGTAACTTCCTCTGTCAGACGGTGGCGTCGCCCGGGTCGCGCACCGGGTCGTCGCCGGGATCGTCACCGGTGACCGCCAAGCATCCGCAGCACAGTGCTGACCTGGGCTGTCAGTGCCGCACACACCCCGTGACAGGCCCTCCGCACCGACCTCCCTCGTCCCAGACACCCCTCCCGATCGGGAGGGGAACCCCATCCTGCCCAGGAGCGACCGTCGTGTACTCCCGTGTTCCGCCCGCCTCCCGCAACCCCGATCCCCTAGCCGTCTTTGGTCGCATCGTCCCCCGCGACCACGCCCTCCTGACCCTGCTCGCCGAGCACTACCTGCTGTCCACCGACCAAATCACCAGCGCCCTCTTCGACACCCGGCGCACCGCCCAACGGCGGCTGACGATCCTGCACCGCCTCGACGTGCTGCACCGCTTCGGCCGCAGCGGCGCCCACGGCCGGTACGGGTCGCTGCTCTACACCCTCGGCCCCGTCGGACTGCAGCTACACCCGACCGTCTACCACGACCCCACCGGCATCAGCGGCAAAGCGCCGCGCAGCTCGCTGGAGCGGGCTAGGCGGATCGCCGCCAGCGGCCAGGTCAACCACCTGCTCGGCGCCAACCAGTTCTTCACCGACCTCATCGCCACCGCCCGCCACACACCCGACACCCAGCTGTCGCGCTGGTGGTCCGAGCAGCACGCCACCACCGTCTACGCCCAGGCCGGCATCCGCCCCGACGGGCACGGCGTGTGGACCGTCGATGACACGTCGATCGGGTTCTTCCTCGAGCACGACAACGACACCGAGAACCTCGCCCGGGTCGTGGCAAAGCTGCGCGGATACGAACGCCTCACCACCTTCGGCCCCCGCTACCCCGTGCTGTTCTGGGTCCCCAGCCGGCGCCGCGAGGCCAGCCTCCTCGCAGTGCTCGCCGGACTGCGCGCCGCCAGCCCGATCGCCACCGCCGTCCACGGCCCCGACCCGGCGGGTCGGGTGTGGACCCTCGTCTCGGACCCCACCCACCGCCGGTACCTGCACGAGCTGCCCTGCGACCACGGCCCCGAAACGGTCACCAACCCACAGCGCTTCGATGACCTGTAGAGACTCACACCGCCGGCCAGTTGTGGGCTACCACCGATAGGTAGCACCTCCCATCCGGCGTTCGCACCTCGTTACACCGGCGAGCCCGTCACGCCTGCTCAGCAATAGGCACAAGGTGCTGTAACCGGACCTCACTCGAGCCGGACTGCACGGGGGGCAGAACATACCGGGACAGCAAGACCATCAGTGCGTCATGCAGTTCGACAACGGCCTTTAGCACCAGGCGTGCGTCCCGAAACGCGCCCTTCCCGCGGTGAGACACGTTCGAACGAATTTGGTAGTAGTACCGAGCGCCACCGGTGAAGTCCGGCTTGAACGTGACCTTGTCAGTGGGGTCTCGGCCGTCCATGATGCTGCCGGGCTCGGCGTTCGCGGTCCTGAGCGCGTCTTGAAACGCGAGGTCGCTGTCCAACCGACATACGCGAGGCCAGGGATCTAGCGCTGGCCCGTAGCGGAGCGCCGTGTACCGTTCGACGGCGCTCCACAGCAAGAGGTAGGACGCCTGGAGGCGGAAGTGCTGGCGCCAGAGATCGGGGGCATCCGGTTGCGCCGGCACGCCATTTGGCGCCGCCTCCAACACGAGCCTTCGAACCTCAGCCAGTCCCTCACTAAGCACTGGATCGTGACTGACCGACCAATCGTGTACTGGATCTCCAGAAACTCCGCTCTGCAGCTTCCTACCAGCGAGAACGTTGGCATCGATGCTCCGGCCATCTTCAGTGATGGCTTTGGTCGTCTTCCACCTGTACTGGGTACCTGGCTCGAAGCTGGCCACGATCTGCCAGGCCTCATCGAGATTGTCCGCGGGAAAGAACAGAAGAGAGCCGTGGACACGCCCGGTAGCCGAGGGATCCAGCAACGGCAGGCCGTCACGCATTCTGATCACACCGGCTGCGGTGGCCTTAACGTGCCGGCTGACAAGTGGCTCGATCAGACCGGAAGCCAGCTCGCCGGGGCTCAGTGAACCATAGGTGAACAGCGGCAGATCTCGATCCTGTGGCAACCCGAGCGGTGGCATTCAGCGATTGTCTCTCGTGGTATCAAGCGTCTGTCGCCGAGGAATGTCCGTTGGGACGATCGGCGCGTCACCGGGCAACCGACAAGCCCGCCCGACACACGACCGCCTTCAGCCAGCATCTTCAGCAGGCCGACTGACGTCGACGTCTGTCGGTAAATGAGATCATCTGTGAGAGTCGTGAAGGCTCACAGCGTCCGCGCCGACGACGGCTGCGCCATGAGCCGGAATGCCTCACAGCGCAGGTCAACCCCGCTTTCCGGCGATCAACTCGTCGGATCGGCCTGACAGAACAGGCCGCTACGGTTCACGGCACTAACACCTCCTCATATATCTCCACCCCGCTCCGGTCCCACCTTGGAACCACCGCCGCACCTGCCGGTGCGCCTCGCCCACCCGCCCCTCCCGGGCCGGTCGGCGCCGCGCCGCGCGGCGACCCCAGGTCGCACCGCACCAACCCGCACCTCTTCCGCAACCGACCCACGCAACTAGTGGGCCGGTGATCCCCGCGCGCCCTGACGCGTCCACCCTCGAAGGAGGAACTACTCATGCCGAAGAACTCGACCCAGAAGGCCACCTCGCCGGCTGTCACACCGACGGCGACGATCCGCACCATGATCGTCTGTGTGCCGGGGGATCTGCCCCGCGAGTCCCTGACCGCACACCAGCTCGACCGCAACTTCGGCGTGCAGGGCACGCTGTCGCCCCGCTTCTGGGCCAGCCCCGCCCTGCACCTATGGCAGCGCAGCCAGATGTTCGGACTGCGCAAGGGCCGCCCGGCCTACTGCGCCGGCGGACCAGCGCGACTGCTCGACCTGACCGGCATGCGCCACGCCGCCGGTGTCGGGGCGGGCATCCGCCACCAACTGTTCAGCCGCGCCGTGCACGGCACCCGCAACGCCAATCCGTGGCACGTCTACGAGGCCCGCCACCTGGCGGACCCGCAGCAGTACCCGTGGGACACGGCCGTGGCGGACTTCACCCATCAACCCCGGGTTAACGCCATCCGGATGCACAACGCCGCCACCTACGGCGCCGGGCAGATCCGCCTCAGCGAACTGGAGATGTACCAGGCCGGCTGCATGGCCTACCAGCACCACAGCGCCCTGACCGCCCTCGCGGGCGACGCGCTGATCACCGCCGAAGGGGCGAAGCTGGCCCCGGCCAGCGACGCCATGGCCGACCGGGTGACCTACCTCGAACAGGCCAACCGGCTGCTCGCCGCCATCGACCCCGACCAGCGACTGCTCGCGGTCGCGCTCTGACAGAGCGGGCCAAGAAGGAGACACGCCCGACGGGCCGGGTCATGGTCCTGATCGGCGAGGTCGAGCTCCTCGCCGCCGCCTGCGTCCGCGCCCCGCGCCGCAGCGCCGCGAACCGCTAGCCGTCCACGCGCACCTCACGCGCAGCTTCGGGTCGCCCCACGCACTGGCGCACCACCCTGCTCATCATCCTGGCGACCGGCTCGCGGTGTCGGCAGACACCCGCGAGCCGCCGCATCTCGCCCGGGCGTGCCAGCCGCCCCTGACAGGGGCGCTGACTGCGCTGCCGGCCAGCGAGGCGGCCGCCCTTTCCCTCTTGCGTGTACGCCGGCGAGCGCCGGCACCCACCCCTACGCACCTCACCGAGCCGTCGGCGACCAGGCCCTGGTCGCCGTCATCACTCTGTCTGAAGGGACATAGCTCCATGATCCACCTTCCGATCTGCCCCGTCTGCGATGAGCCGGTGGCAGACCAACCCGCCACGCACTGGACCAACGCCTACCGCGGGGGCATCCCGTGGTGGCATCTGGCGGACAACAGCCCGATCTGCGCGGCTGCCGACGGCCAAGACTCCCAGCCGGCCCTCGTCGCCGACCCGCTTCCGGTCGACAATCAGACCAACACCTGGCTCGACGAGTTGAGTCGCCTGTTCGCCGTCGACGGTCCCTCCGACCCCGCCCGACTGGGCAGCGCCATCACCGCCGCCGAGCACCTCAGCCGCTGGCTGCAAATAGCCACCGGACCGTTCAGCGCGCTGCTCACCCTGCCGGCACCCTCCGACGTCGCATCCCTGATCGGGCACCTGCACCGCAGCACTCGGCTGCTCGCCCGGGTGCACGCACAGATAGGTTCATACCTCCTCGACCAGGCCCGCCAGGCACACCTCGCCAGCCTCGATGACAGCGAGGGGCGCAGCGAGGTCATCGACGCCGCCGACGACGTCCACGCATGGTTGCAGGACGCGGCCGACTGGCTCGCCCAATCGGCGCAGGCATCAGGGGTCGCTTGGTCCAGCGCCCGCAAGGTCACGGCCGCGAGTCACCTCGGTGCCTCCTCCACCGCTGGCGATGTCGACCCGCCGGAGGGCCAGCAGGGACGAGTGCTGACTACACGCCGCGTCAGGGCAGCACAGCCGTCTTCTCCGGTCGGTGGCTGCGCTACGAACCGGTCCCTGGCTTCCACCGCTACCACGAGGGCTACCTCGCGACGGTGACCGGTTGGTGGAACGGCAGCTTCGAACTCGCCCTCGACCACGAGGCCGTGATCGCCCTTACCCAGACGTTCGACGCGATGGCCACCTACGTCGGCAGCGATTGGCGCACCGTCGGCTTTGACGGACACACCCTCACCGTCGCCCGTCCGGTGTCCCTCGGCGGCGGCGTCCACCTCGTAGAGCCCACCGGCGGGCGGTACCGGATCGGCTGGGGCCTGCCGTGGCTGCCGGTCGACCCGAGCCGCTGCGACCGCGTCTTCGGCCAGCCATAGCCGCACCGCCGACCAGCACGGGGCCTGGCAGGCCCCGAGCGTCGATGGCATCCCGAGATCCGGTCACCGCACTTGATCACGAGGCGTCATCGAAGCGTGGATCAGTGCACGCCACATCTCGGCGAACGCAAACAGCAGCCACAGGGAGGACCTATGGACAACACGACCGACCAGACCGGAGTGCCAAGCGCACTCGACAAGGTTGCCGCCGCTCTGGCAGCACTTGGCCAGGACACGGCCGCCGCGATCGCGCAGCGCGCCGGCGTCGGCTACTCGACGGCCACCAAACGACTTCGCACCCTGGCAGAGGCAGGCCAGGCCGCTCCGTTGCGCGCCGACGACGGCCGCACGCTCTGGCGGCACCTGCCGAACACGGCGACCAGCACCGACAGCGGCGACCCGCAGGCGACCACGACTGACGCCATGCGCGACCCGCCCCCCGCACTGACGGACGACAACGGCGACGAGGCTCACGGACCGGACGAGGCCCCCGGCCCGGCAGAGGAGGCGAACACCGCCTCGGTGGCGAGACCGGACGACGAGTCGACCAGTCTCCAGCCGGACGACGAACGCCCACCAACGCGGGACAGCGACGCGGACCGGCCAGCCCTACAGGACCCACTCGCCAAGCCGGACCACGTCCCCGACGCACCGACCACAACGGAGGCGAGCGAGGCTTCCCCGGCCGCCGCCGAGAATCCGCCCGCAGCCGACGCGTCTGGTCAGACAGAACCCGGGCCCAGTCTGGACCCGACAGACAGCGACGAATCCATTGCGCCCAGCAGCTCGTCCGAGGCTCCGAGCGCGTCAGGTGGCGGGAAGCCGCGCCGGTCCAAGGGCAGCCTGCGCGGGGCCATCCTCGACGTGCTCGAAGCCCATCCCGGGCAGCCGTTCAAGACCAGCGAACTGTGCAAGGCCATCGACCAGGCGAACGAGGGCACCGACTCGGCCAAGGCCAGCGCGGGCGCGGTCGTCAACGCCGTGCACAAGCTCGTCACCGACGGAGTCGCCGTTCAGATCGCCGAGAGGCCAGCGACGTTCCAACTCGCCCCGACAACCACCTAGCAGACCCGTTACCGCTGGTAGCCCGGGGCGGGCGTCGAACTTGGCGGAACCACGCCCGCCCCGGTGCTCCTTAACAGACAAGGAGCGACGTCAAGTGTGTCACCTGAGCTCGTACCTCACCGCGGCTGGCGGAGTCATCGCCGGTCTCGCCGTCGCCGCGGCACTGCTCGCCCGGCAGCGGCACATCATTCACCATCAGCGGCAGGCGCTAGTTGCCCGCGACCGCGAACGGTCCTACTGGCACCGGCTGGCCGCGCACAACGACACGACCGACCTGCCGAACCGGCGGGCCCTGTGGACCCACCTTGAGGCCACGTTCTCGCTCGGGGAACCGCTCGGGCTCGTCCTCATAGACCTGGACCGGTTCAAGCAGGTCAACGACACCTACGGCCACGAGCACGGCAATGACCTGCTGCGCGAGGTCGGACGCCGCCTGAGGGCTCTCGGGCCATCGGTAGCCCTGGCCGCGCATCTCGCCGGCGACGAGTTCGCCCTCGTCGTGCACGGCGACGACGGCGAGGTCGAGACTGCCGCCGAGGCCGCCCACCGTCGCATCTCGGAGCTCCCGTACGAGATCGCCGGGCAGCAGGTGGTCGTCACCGCCAGCGTCGGCTACGCGCTCGCCGGGCCGGACATGCTGCCCCGCGACCTCCTGCACGCGGCCGACCAGGCCATGTACCTAGCCAAACGCACGCGCTCTGACATCCGCGTCCACGACCCGGACCACGCCACGCCGCCGGGAATCGTCATCCGCTACCGCGACCTGCGCTAACAAGCCCCCGGCACCAACCGCACCACGTCCCCGCACGCACCAGAAGCCCCGCAGGCCG
>NZ_JBEZEH010000256.1:0-8816 GCF_040648775.1 Micromonospora sp. NPDC049089 | reverse complement strand
AGCCAGCAAAAACTGACCAGTCCGGGGTATAAATCATAATTGGCACTGGCTTTACAAGCACCCTGTTGAGTTCTCAAAGAACAACCACACACCGACCAGAAGCCCCACCTCAGTGGAACCCCAACCGGGGCTTTTCGTACCGTGTCCCCGCCGCTCTCGCGCCGGGCACTTTTACTACGTTACCTCACCGTCTTCGCCGTGTCAAACCGTGTGTCCCGGTCTGTCATGCTTCGTACGGGTCGGCGCCGGCGCACTCACGCAGCAGCGAACCGCTGCGTCAGGTCGTCGGATTCGGCAGACCGGCCGCTGCGGTTTCCCGCAGTCTCGCCCGGTTCCCTGCCGGTCGTGAACCTTACCCGGTCGGCTTCGCCGCACCAAATCCGCCTCGCGGCCGATCCGGCGAGCCCCGCCCGGACCGCGTCTCGCAGGAGCGAACCCCTGCTTGACCCGGTTGCCATCCCGTTTCGGCGCTCTAGGACCTTCGTCCCGTTTGCCCCGTTCCGCGCTGGCAGAGAGAAAGTTACGCGTCTGCGGGTTTGATCGTCAAATCCACGGGTAGCGGCGCGCGTCACATTCGTTCGTCTGAGGAGTTTTCCCAGTTCAGACCCGCTCCGCAGAAACCAGGGCTCGGCGACCACCCGTAGTGGGGGCGTCGCGCGGCCTGATCCGCAGGAGCGGCAGCGATCAGGACGGCCGCCGGGGAGCAGCGATCAGGACGGCCGCCGCCGCCGAGCGGCGAGCCAGGCCCGGAAGCCGAGAACACCGACGGTGGTGCCGATAGCCAGGGATGCGGCGATCAGCAGCGCGTGCACCCACAGGAAGCTGGTGGCCGCACCCTCGGCCACCGTGCCGGAGGCCCAGGACCGCGGGTCCTGCCAGATGGCCACCGCGAACCTCGGCCAGATCACCCAGGTCCAGACGCCGACTCCGACCAGGAAGAGACTCCACCCTCGCGACAGCACCATGGCAGCCGAGTATGCCAGCGCACCTGCTCAGCGGGCCGGCCACGCGGACGCGGACGCAGGCGCTCTGCCGCACCTGGCCAGGAGCACCCCCGCGTTGAGTGCCGGCTGTTTCCGGCGTCAGCGGGATGGGCACTGCGAAGGGGGACAGCTGAGGACCGTCCTTCGGAGGTGCCCCATGCAAACCTCGATCTTCAACCCCTGGGCCTGGCGTGATCCGTCCGCCCTGGCCGGCGGGTACACGCAGACCACTCCCTCGGTCACCCCTCCTAAGGGTCAGGAGGGTGGACACGACGGCCCGGACGCCCCCGGCCCGGGTACGCCCGTCGACCTGGTGGGTTATCAGGTGCAGGCGAGCGACGGACGCATCGGCACCATCGACGAGACGAGCGACGAGGCGGACGCCGGGCATCTGGTGGTGGACACCGGGCCGTGGATCTTCGGCCAGAAGGTGCTGCTGCCGGCCGGAACGGTCGACCGGGTGGATCACCAGGAACGCGTCGTGCACGTCGACCGGACCCGCCAGCAGATCAAGGACGCGCCACCGTTCGATCCGGCAGCGGCCGACCAGGAGTACCGGGAACGCGTCGGCGCCTACTACGCCGACAGCTACCTTCCGCCTCCCGGCGCCATCCCGCGCGGGTAATCTGAGGCCGTGGTCCGGACGGGCAACTGCGCATCCGAGGCGGTCGACCTGGTCGACGGCCGCTCTCTCGGTGCCGTGTCCGAGATCCCGACCAGCTCCGGCGATGGCCGTGAGCAACTTCTGAACGTCCTCCGTGCCGGTGGTCTGCGGTTTCGCGCCGGTGCGCGATGGCGGGCGACTCGCTGAGTCGATCCCGCTGACCGAGCAGGGCTGAGCCAGCCCTGCTCGGCGCGCGCCCACGCGTGACCCACCTTCGGATACGAGAGGCACCACCATGTCCGTCGCACGAATGCTCACCGGGGACCGGCCCACCGGCCGCCTGCACCTCGGCCACTACGTCGGCAGCATCGCCAACCGGGTACGGCTGCACCGGCGCTACGAGAGTTTCTTCATCATCGCCGATCTGCACATGCTCACCACCCGCAACCGCCGCGAGGACATCGACCAGGTCGCCGCCAACGCCCGCGAGATGGTGACCGACATCCTCGCCGCCGGCGTCGACCCGGACCGGGCCACCTTCTACCTCCAGTCGGCCATCCCCGAGGTCGGCGACCTCAACACCCTCCTCCAGAACCTGGTGACAGTTCCCCGGCTGGAACGGGTGCCCTCGCTCAAGGACATGGCCCGCGACGCCGGCAAGGAGGAGATGCCGTACGGGCTGCTGGGTTATCCGGTGCTCCAGGCCGCGGACATCCTCTGCGTGAAGGGGGAGGTGGTTCCGGTCGGCCGGGACAACGCCGCACACGTCGAGGTGACCAGGGAGATCGCCCGGCGGTTCAACCACCTGTACGGCCCCGTCTTCCCGGTGCCCGAGTTGATCCCGGCGGACACACCGAGCCTGGTGGGGACCGATGGCGCCGCCAAGATGAGCAAGAGCCGGGGCAACTCGATCGCGCTCTCCGACGACGCGGCGACGGTGCGTCGCAAGGTGCTCGGCATGTACACCGACCCGAACCGGGTGCGGGCCGACGTGCCGGGCACTGTGGAAGGGAACCCGGTCTTCGCGTACCACGAGGTTTTCAATCCGGACCGCGACGAGGTGGCCGACCTGGCCCGGCGTTACCGGGCCGGGCGGGTGGGCGACGTGGAGGTCAAGGAACGGCTGATCGTCGCGCTGGAGGGGTTCCTGGCGCCGATCCGGCAGCGGCGGGCCGAGATCGAAGCCGACCGGGGCCTGGTCGACCGACTGATCGTCGAGGGTACGGAACGGACCCGCCAGGAGGTACGCCAGACGGTGCTCGAGGTACGCCGGGCGATGGGGCTGACCGGCGCGTACCAGCAGGTGCGGCGGCGAGCTGAGCGGAGCCGACGCCGGGCGGACGCCTCGACCTGAGACCGGGGCGTTCGGTAGGCGGCGTGGCGCCGGGCGCCGGGTCCGCTGCGACACCATCGGGGTCTCAGCGGATCCGGACGTCAGCCAGGTCCAGGGCGCAGAATGCGAGGGTGAGGAGGATTCTCGACATTCGTCCGGTGCCGGCGGGGCTGACGCACCGGACCACGATGTTCGAGATCTTCTTCGACCTGGTCTTCGTCTTCGCGCTCACCCGGGCCATCACGTTCATGGCGTCCTCACCGAGCGCGCTCACCCTGGCCCAGGGGCTGCTCCTCCTGCTGCTGCTGATCTACTCCTGGTCGCCGTACATCTGGGTGGGGAATCTGGTCCGACCGGACGTCGGTCCGGTGCGGGCCCTCACCCTCGTCGCGATGGCGGCGATCTTCGTGGCCGCGCTGGTGTTGCCAGACGCGTGGCAGCAGAGTCCGGAGCTGTTCGACGCGCCGCTGACGCTCGCCCTGGCCTACGTGCTCGGCCGGGCCATGCAGCTCGTGATCATATTCCTGGCGAGCGCGACGAACCCTCCACTGCGCTCGACGCTGCGGTTCTTCGCCGTGCCCGTGGTGCTGGGCTGGATACCGCTGATCGTCGGCGCCCTGCTCGGCGGTGCGGCCCAGACCGCGCTCTGGACGGTCGCGTTCCTGCTGAACATCGGGGGTGCCCGGCTCGCGTCCACCTTCCGGCCGTGGCAACTGCGCAGCGTGGACCACTTCAGCGAGCGGTTCGGTCTGGTGCTCATCATCGCGCTGGGTGAGTCACTGATCTCCGCCGGAGCAGGCCCGAGGGCGATGGCACCGGTCGGCTCCGCCCTACTGGCCGCTCTGCTCGGCCTCACCAGCACGGTCTGCCTGTGGTGGCTCTACTTCGATCGGCTGGCGTCCGCCGCCCGGGAGGCGGTCGGCACCGTGCCGGATGAGCGACGGGCCCGCGTCGCCGGCGACGCGTACGGCCTCGGGCACTCCACGCTGATCATCGGCGCCATCTACGTCGCGCTCGGCATCGAGGAGGTGATCGCCCAGCTCACCGAGGAGTCCGCGCACCCCGACCGGCTCGGCTGGGAGGCCGCGACCGCGCTCTACGGCGGTGCTGCCCTCTACCTGCTCAGCAGGTTGGTCTTCCGCCGGCTGACCGTTGGCGTGGTGTACCCGCCGCAGGTCGTCGCCGCGCTGCTGCCGCTGGCCCTGCTGCCGATCGGCCGGTCCCTCCCGCCACTCGCGGCACTCGCCCTGCTCACCGCCTTCCTGATCGCTGTGACCTGGTTCGAGCGTCGGATGGACCGTCGCGACGAACGCGCACGAAAAAGCTGATGCGCCGTGTCGATATCCCCGTCCCACGTTCGTCGTCATGCTGTACGGCGACCCGCCGCACCGAGAGGAGCCGAAACGTGAAGTACATGCTGCTGTTCATGAGCCCCATGGTTGACGGGGAGGTCGTCGACAACGGGTGCAGCTTCGAGGACTGGATCCGCTACGACCGGGAGATGAAGGACGCCGGGGTCTGGGTCTCCGGGCATCCCCTCCAGGACCTGACCACCTGCACCACAGTGCAGGTCAAGCCGGACGGCGAGCGCACGATCACCGACGGGCCGTTCGCCGAGACCCGAGAGCTGCTCGGCGGGTACGACGTCATCGACGTGCCGGACCTCGACGCCGCGCTGGAGTGGGCGGCCCGGAGTCCCGGAGCCGTCGGCACCGGATCGGTCCAGGTCCGTCCGATCTTCGAGATCGACATGCAGGTGTGACAGTGCCGGGTGAGGGGGCAGCCGTCGGGTCGTCGGTGGAGGCGGTGTTCCGGGAGGAACGCGGCCGGCTGCTCGCCTCGCTCGTGCGCCGCTTCGGTGACCTCGACCTGGCCGAGGAGGTCACCTCCGAGGCCATCGAGGCGGCGCTGACGCACTGGCCGACCGACGGCGTCCCGAGCCGGCCGGGTGCGTGGCTGCTCACCACGGCACGGCGTCGGGCGGTGGACCGGCTGCGTCGCGACCGGGTGTTGGCGACCCGGCTCGCCGTACTCCAGGCGGAGGCCGAGCGGGCCGATCCCGCGCCGCCCGCCGACGCGGACCGCGACCTGCCCGACGACCGGTTGGCGCTCTTCTTCACCTGTGCGCACCCGGCGCTGGCCGCGCAGGATCGCGGCGCGCTCACCCTGCGGTTCCTGGCCGGCCTCACGACCACCGAGGTCGCGCGGGCCTTTCTGGTGCCGCCGGCCACCATGGCCCAACGACTCGTCCGCGCCAAACGGAAGATCCGCGACGCGCGCATCCCGTTCCGGGTGCCGGGCCCCGACGAGCTGCCCGGCCGTCTGCCCACCGTGCTCCAGGCCGTCTACTCGGTCTTCACCGAGGGGTACGCGGCCAGCTCCGGCCCGGATCTGCAACGGATCGACCTGGCCGAGGAGGCCATCCGGCTGGGCCGGATCCTGCGTCGGCTGCTGCCGGCCGAACGGGAGGTCGCCGGGCTGCTCGGTCTGATGCTGCTGGTCCACGCCCGCCGGGACGCGCGTACCGGACCGGACGGCACCATGATCCTTCTCGACGACCAGGACCGTGGACGCTGGGACGGTCAGATGATCGAGGAGGGGCAGGGCCTGGTGGTGGTCGCGCTGACCGGCCGAGCGCCCGGCCCGTACGGCGTGCAGGCCGCCATCGCCGCGCTGCACGACGAGGCCGCCGACGTGGCCAGCACCGACTGGCCGCAGGTGGTGGCCCTCTACGACGTGTTGCTCGGCCTGGTGCCCTCACCGATCGTGGCGCTCAACCGGGCCGCGGCGGTCGCCATGCGGGACGGGCCGGCGGCGGGGCTCGCGCTGCTCGACGAGTTGGCCGACGAGCCTCGGCTGCGCGGCTACCACCCCTATCCGGCGGCGCGGGCCGACCTGCTGCGCCGGCTCGGCCGGTACGACGAGGCCGCGGCCGCGTACCGCAGCGCGTTGACGCTGGTCGGCACCGAACCGGAGCGCGCGTACCTGCTCAGCCAGCTGAGAGCCGTCACGAACGAGTGAGCTGTACCCTTCCCGGGTGAGTCTGCCTCTGCCCCCCGGGCCGTTCGCCGCGTACCTGTTCGACTGCGACGGCACCATCGTCGACTCGATGCCGCTGCACTACCTGGCCTGGCAGCGGGCCCTTGAGGAGTGGGGCTGCGAGTTCCCCGAGGACCTCTTCTACGCCTGGGGTGGGCGGCCCACCGCGGACATCATCGTCGCTCTGAACGAGCAGCAGGGTCTCAGCATGCCGGTGGAGGCCGTCGTCGAGCGCCGGGAGAGCTACTACCAGGAGTTGCTGCCGCAGCTCGCCGCCGTGCCCGAGGTGGTGGCGCACATCCACGACGCGCACCGGCGGGTCCCGTTCGCCGTCGTCTCCGGCAGCACCCGTGCGTCGGTCACCGCCTCCCTGGACGCGCTCGGTCTGCTGGACCGGTTCGACGTGCTGGTCTGCGCCGACGACTACACCCGGGCCAAGCCCGACCCGGAGGCGTTCCTGCTCGCGGCGGAGCAGCTCGGCGTACCCCCGGAGTCCTGCCTGGTCTTCGAGGACACCGACCTGGGCATCCAGGCCGCGACGGCGGCCGGCATGGCTTCGGTACGCGTGCCGCAACAGCGCACGCCCTGACGCCTCAGGCCACCGTCAGCAGGAGCTTGCCGGCGTACGACGTCTGTAGGCGCTGGTGCGCGTCGCGTACCTTGCCCAGCGGGAACTTCTCCGCGACGTGCACCACGAACGGCCCCGCCTCGATGAGTTCGTTGAGGCGCTGCAACTGTCGAGGGCTCGATTCGCCGTCGTACGCGCGGACCATGACGCCCGGCCGTTCCTGCGGCTCCGGCCGCACCCCGTGGGCGAACGCGACCACCCCGCCGTCGGCCAGCGCCTCGGTGAGCTGGTCCAGCGTCGCGCCGCCGGCCATCGCCAGGATGGCGTTCACCCCGCCCGGGGCGGCGTCCCGGATCCGGGCCAGCACGTCGGTCATGTCGCCGTGGCCGTCGAGGGACATGTCGGCGCCGAGCCGGGTGACCAGCGCGACGCCGTCCGCCCCGGACGCCACCGCGATCACGTTCAGCCCCTGCCGCTTCGCCAACTGCACTGCCAGGTGGCCCTGACCGCCGCTCGCACCGAAGATCAGCAGCCAGTCACCGGCCGACAGGCTGATCGCGTCGAGTCCGGCCAGCGCGGTCAGCGCGTCGGTGGGCATGGCACCCGCGTGCTGGGCAGGCACGCCGTCGGGCACCTTCGCCACGTACTCCGCCTTGACCGACGCGTACTCGGCGTAGAGGCCGCCCTTCGGCCGCGTGGTGGCGGAGACGTAGACCAGGTCGCCCGCAGCCAGGCCGGTCACCTTGCTGCCGGCAGCGACGACGGTTCCGGCGCCGTCGGAGCCGGGCACGATCGGGAGCGCCGAGCCCTCCGGCACCAGCATGCCCTGCCGCTCGTATGCGTCCCACACCCCGACACCGGCACTCAAGACCTTGATCAGCACCTCGTCGTCGGCGACCTGCGGGATAGGCAGCTTCCGCAGGGTGATCACCTCCGGCCCGCCGAACTCGTCGAAGGCCGCTGCCTGCATCCGCTCTGGCAGATCCCCGTCAACCATGTGGATTCCCTCTCCGTGGCGGCGTCACCGTCGCAGCATGCCGGCTGGGGAACAGGCGTGGCCCGGAGCTGAGCGCCGTTCACCCACAAGGACGAACGCCCACGCCCCGGCCAGCGGGCGAGAACCGTCGCCGGCCGACGCAGCCGAGGTGACCGGTGCCGTGATCAGGAGGTCTGCGGCTCCGGGCCCCGAAGCGCCTGCTCGACGGCGTCGCGTACGCGGGCGTCCTCGCGCGCCTTGCTCCGCGCCCGGTTGCGGCGTCGGTACAGGTACGCCCCGACGAGCACGGCGATCAGCACGACGAGCACCAGCACCAGCATCCAGGGCAGGGCCCAGCCGTGCGCGGTGACCTGGACCGGCTTGAGCGAGGTGGTGGAGCCCGAGGCGTCGGTGAGCAGGGGTGTCACTGTCGCTGTAGCGGCCAGCGAGATGGCGGGAGCCACCCCGTGTACGGGCACCGACACGTCCCAGCTCTCACCCGGAAGCAGCTCCGGCGGCGCGGCGACATCCTCGGCCCGCACCCGCAGCAGGCCGAACGGGCCCGAGACGGTAACCGCCTGCTTCCCGGACAGGGCCGCGTTGCCGACGTTGTGGACCTGGTAGGTGATGGTGGCGTCACCCTTGCTGAACGGGTTGGTCGGTCCGGCGTACGTGACGTGGAGGTTCTCGATCGTGAGGTTCGGCTTCAGCTCGCCACCCACCCGCAACTTGATCCGGATGCCGAGGCGCCGGTCGACGTTGATCCCCTCAGCCTGGTCGGCCTGGGTCAGCGTCGTGAGGATGCCGCCGACGTAGTCCCCGGGCGTGGCGTTCTGCGGGACGTCGACAGTGAAGGGGACCTGGGCGGTCTTTCCGGGCTGGATCACGACGCTGCCGGCGTTCGGCTTCACCCAGGCGCCGATCGCGATCGACTTCTTGTCCCTGGTGAGCAGGTCGAGCTGGCCGGCGTCGGTGGTGAAGCCGTCGGCCGCGTACACGGTGAGGGTGAGCGGCGCCGGGCCGCGGTTGGCCACGACCATGGCGTCCTCGACGGCACCGCCCGGGTTGACGTTGTAGCTGTAGCTGGACCTGGCCTCGCCGTAGCCGTTGGAGGCCGTCCGGACCGTCCAGGCGACGTTACCGTCCGCCGCCAGGGCGGGACCGGCACCGACACCGACGGCCGCGACGACGGCGAGCAGGGACAGTGCTGTCGTACGGAAGCGTGTCTTCCAGCGCGTTACGGGCGGGTACATGTCAGTTCCTTGAGGTGATCTTGGGAGGGGTGCAATGGGTGGCGGGGTAGGCCCCGCATG
>NZ_JBEZEH010000255.1:0-8946 GCF_040648775.1 Micromonospora sp. NPDC049089 | reverse complement strand
ACCCGTCGGGGGGGTGGCCCGGCGCGCGGGGGGGCCCCCCGGCGGGGCGCCCGCCCCCCCGCCCCGCCGCCGGTCGCCGCGCTCGCCGACGACCAGGCCGACCCGGCGCAGCTCGCCCACCAAACTCGTCGGGTCGCCGCACGGGACCGAGCCCTGCTGGTCGGGGCGGTGGCCGGCATCACGGCGGTCACCGTGGCGCTGCTCGCCCTGGTGGTGCCCCGGGGCACCCGTCGGCGCTGGCGACCGGCCGGCCCGGCCTGAGGCCGCCCGCACAGGGCCCTCGCCGCCGACCGGCTGCGGGCGGGGCGCTGGCCCGGACACGGTCAGCGCTCCCGGCCCACATCGCTCACTGGAACAGCCCGGTGTTCTTCTTCTCGGTGTCCAGGTAGTCGGTGGCGGAGTCGTTCACCGCCAACCTGATGTCACGCAGCATCCCCTGCAGGTCCTGCGAGGCCGAACGCCACCGCGCCTGCCGCTGTTCGTAGGCCTGCTGCGCGTCGCCCGTCCAGCTCGCCACCAGCGGGGCGGCGTCGCGTTCGAGTTGACCGAGCTGCGCGTCGAGGGTGTTCAACGCCTTCTGAATGTCAGCGCCGGCCTGCTGCAGCGCGGCGAAGTTGACGACCAGCACACCATGGTCCATCGGATTCCCTCCCCAGCGGGATCAGAGCGGCAGCTGGATGCCGCCGCGGTTGGTGCCGGCCACCCGGCTGGCCACCTCGTCGTCGGACGCGTGGTACTGCCGACCGGCGGTGCGGATCGCACCGGCGGTCTCGCGCAGCGCGCGGTGCAGCGCCGCCTGGTCCTGTGACCACTGCTGCTTGACCTGCTCGAACGACCGGCCACCAGCGCCACGCCAGGCCTGCTGCAACACTTCCAGCTCGGCCAGCAGGCCGGTCAGCATGGACTGCAACGACTGGTCCACCTGCTCGAACTTCGCGGCAGTCTGCTGCATCACCGCTGCTTCTGCCTTGGTTTGGGACATCCGGACGTCACCTCGTCTCTCGGATCGCACCTGGCCGTCGACGCGCCCATCCCGGGGCGACGCGTCGTCGCTTGGCCCGGTCTTTCGAGCACTGAGACACGGGTCAGCGAAGGACTTCGTGGCTGACGGTAGCGACCTCGTAGCGGTTCTGCTACCCCACCGGCTTCCCCTGTGGACAACCGAGGCGGCCATCGGTCGCTTACGATGTGCCGCAGCCACGTCGCGGCGCGTGACGGGCCGCCGGAGGGCGGCCGGCCGCCCGACCCCGGTCCCCACTGGTCGAGGAGGCACGGTGCCGGCGATCACCACCGGAGGGCCGCACCCGCCGACCCCGGTCGGGTCCGAGGCAGGCGCCTCCCCACGGGTGGGCGGGCCGGGTCGATCCACCGACAGCGGTCCACTGCCGGTCGAGCAGCGCACCCCCCGTCGCCGGTCGCCGGCGGCCCACTGGGTCGCACTCGGCCGTCGTGCGGCTGCCGGAGCGCGAGCCGGCCAGCTGGTCACCGCACAGGTCGCGGCGGCCCTGGTGCTCGTCACCCTCGGCCGACCCGCGCCGGTCGTCGCGGCAGCCGTACTGGTGGCCGTGCTGCTGGTGGCCGCCGCCTGGGTGCCGGTGCGGGGCCGGTGGCTGTTCGAGTGGCTCGGCACCGCCATCGGGCACCTCACCCACCGGCGTGCGTTGACCGGGCCGGCCGACGCGGCCGAACTGCTCGACCTGGTAGCCCCGGGCACAGTGGTCCGCTCGACCGAGTTGACCGGCGGGCCGGCGGCCCTCCTGGAGGACACCACCGGCATGGTCGCGCTCCTGGAGCTCGGCGACCCCGGCGACCTGCTGGGTGACGTGTCCCAGGCGATCCCCGCCCCGGCCGCGTTGCTCCCCCCGACCGGGCCGGACCAGCCCCCGCTGCTGGTGCAACTGCTGCTCGCCGGTGCGCCGGCACCGGTGCCGAGCGCCGGTGGCACGGTCGGCACGTCGTACCGGCAGCTCACCGACGGGCGGCTCGCCGGGCGCGAGCGGGCGGTGGTGGCGGTCCGGGTGCTGCGGGTGAACGGTTGGTCCGAGGAGGACCTGCGCCGGGTAATCGCTGGCACGGTCCGCCGGCTCGTCCGCCGGCTCGGGCCGTTGGCCGCGCGACCGCTCGGGGTGCCGGCGGCGCTGCGCGTACTGGGCGAGCTGGCACACCACGACGGCGACCCGGTCCGGGAGTCGTGGCCGGCGATCCGGTCCGGCAGTCTCGTCCAGGCCACCTTCCGTCTGCTCCACTGGCCCGACGCGGGCGTTGCGGCTGGACGCCGGCTGGTGCCCCGCCTGCTGGCGCTGCCGGCGACGGCCACGACGGTGTCGATCTGCTCAGGCCCGTCGCCGACGATGTCGACGTCGTCGGCTCCGCCTACTGCCGGCGGAGTGCCGACCGAGCTGACCGTACGCCTGGCCGCCGGGACGGCGGCCGAGTTGGCGGCGGCCAGCGAGGCGCTGGTCCGCCTGGTGACCGACCTGGGCGGAAAGCTGCGACGACTCGACGGCGCACACCTGAGCGGGTTGGCCGCCACGCTGCCGTTGGCGCTGACGGCACCGGGAGCGCAGCCCCGCCCACCCGCGCCCGGGCCGACAGTGGACGACTGGGAGCTGTCCCTGGGCGACGCGGGAATGATGGTCGGCACCAACCGGCACGGTCGCGCCGTCACAGTGCGACTGTTCCGGCCGGAGAGCACCCGCGTGCTGCTGGTCGGCGGGGTACGGGCAGCCCAGCTGGTGGCCCTGCGCGCCCTGGCACTCGGCGCCCTGGTGGTGGTGCAGACCGCCCGGCCACGGGCCTGGGAGCCGTTCGTCCGTGGGGTTGGCGCACCGGGGGGCACGATCCCGTTGCTCCCTCCCGGTCGGGCGGTCGCCGACGGGGTGGGCACCGCACTGCGGCCGTTGCTGCTGATCGTCGACGCCGGGCCGGTGGCGGCCGAGGCCGTGCCGGGTCCGCCGTGGCGGGCCACCCTTGTGGTACGCGACGAGCTGACCCCGGCCGATGTGGACGCATTGAGCCGCGCCGACCTGGCGTTGCTCCAGCCACTGACCTCCGCCGAGGCCACCCTGGCCGGAGCCGCGCTGGGGCTGGGCGGGTCGGCCGAGTGGCTGACCCGGATCCGGGAGGACATGGTGGCGGTGGTCAACCGTCGGGCGCTGCGCTGGGCACTGCTCTCCCCCACTCCGATCGAGGCGCAACTGATCGGCCCGCCGACGCGCGGCTGAACTGATCGGCCCGCCGACGCGCGGCTGATTCCACCGGACGCGCCAGCCGGCGGGTTACGTCCGTGCGGTGTCCGTGGCACGATCCCCGCCATGGGTTTTCTGAAAGGTCTGCTGATTCGGCTGGCCAGCACAGCTCTGGCTTTCTGGCTGGCCACGCTCCTCATCCCGGGCATCTCCCTGGATTCGAACTCGGCCACCGAGACGGTGACCACGCTGCTCCTGGTGGCGGTGATCTTCGGTGTGGTCAACGCTGTTCTTCAGCCGATCATCAAGACCGTCGGTTGTGGCTTCTACCTGCTGACCCTGGGTCTCATCGCCCTGGTGGTGAACGGGCTGCTCTTCCTGCTCACCAGCTGGATCGCCGACCAGGCCGGGTTGCCGTTCTCGGTGGACGGTTTCTGGCCGGCGGCAGTGCTCGGCGCCCTCTTCGTGAGCATCGTGACCTGGATCCTCGGCGCCGTCCTCGACCGGGACTGACCGCCGACCAGCAAGCACCGACCCGGTCCGTCCGGGGCTCCGACCTCGGCCGGGGCCCCGGCGGGCCGATGACCAGAGTTCGGGAATGTTGCGGCCTTACCGCCCACCTCGGCGGTTAGCGTCGCGGCATGTTCTCGCTGACCTATTCCGACGGCCACCTGCTCAGCACCGATCCGGAGCGGATCGACCTCGATCTGGTGCATTACTGGTTGTCCACCGACGCGTACTGGGCGCTCGGACGGGACCGGGCGACCACCGAGCGGTCGTTCGCCGGCTCGCTGCCGTTCGGCATCTACCGGCCGGAGGACGGCCGCCAGGTCGCCGTGGCCCGGGTCGTCACCGACGGTGCCACCTTCGCCTGGCTCTGCGACGTGTACGTCGACCGCGCCGCCCGGGGTCGCGGGCTGGGCGGACGGCTGGCCGGCGCGGTCCGGGACCACCTGGATGAGCTGGGCGTACGCCGGATCCTGCTCTGCACCAACGACGCCCACCAGGTGTACGCGGGGGTGGGCTTCACCCCGCTGGACGCGCCGCAACGGTGGATGCAGCTGGACCGGCGAGCCCCGGTGACCCCGCTCACCGGAAAGGAACAAAGCAGCACTATGCCCCTTACGGTGGAGACGTGACGCCACTCCGCCTGGGATACCTCTACGGCCTCGGCGCGTACCTGCTCTGGGGTTTCTTTCCGCTCTACCTGAAGCTGCTGCGACCCGCCGGCCCGCTGGAGATCCTGGCCCACCGGATCGTCTGGTCGGTGGTCTTCGTGGCTCTGCTGCTGGGCGCGCTGCGCAACATCGGCTTCCTGCGGGCGCTGCTGCGCCGCCGGTGGGCGGTGGCGGGGATCGTCGCCGCCGCCGCGCTGATAGCTGTCAACTGGGGCACCTACATCTACGGGGTGAACTCGGACCGGGTGGTGGAGACCGCGCTCGGCTACTTCATCAACCCGCTGGTCGTGGTGCTGCTCGGGGTGACGGTGCTGCGGGAGCGGCTACGCCCGGCGCAGTGGGTGGCGCTGGGCATCGGCGCGTCGGCGGTCGCGGTGCTCACCGTGGACTACGGACGGCTGCCCTGGCTGGCGTTGACCCTGGCGTTCAGCTTCGCCGGCTACGGCCTGGTGAAGAAGCGGCTCGGGCTGCCGGCGGCGGAGGGGCTGTTCGTGGAATCGGCGGTGCTGGCGTTGCCGGCGCTGGGCTACCTGGGCTGGCTGACGGCGAAGGCCGACCTGACCTTCGGGCATGTCTCGGCGGGGCACACCGCGCTGCTGGTGCTGGCCGGCGCGGCCACGGCGATTCCACTGCTGCTGTTCGCCGGGGCGGCCAACCGACTGCCTTTGAGCAGCCTGGGCATGGTCCAGTACCTGGCACCGATCCTTCAGCTCGGCTGCGGGGTGCTGATCTTCCACGAGCCGATGCCGCCGGCCCGGCTGGCGGGCTTCGCGCTGGTCTGGCTGGCCCTGATCGTCTTCACTGCCGACGCCGTCCGAGCCTCCCGCCGTACCCGCCGGCCCACCCCTCTCCCAACGCCCGTCCCAACCCCAACCCCCTGACCACCCCGCGATCTTGCAGTTTCTGTCGCCGATATGCCCTCCATGCCCCTTCTGGAAGGACAGAAAGTGCAAGATCGCGAAAGGGACGGGGTGGGTTACGGGACGGCGTAGGTCAACAGGGGGGTGCCGTCGGCTTTCTGGAGCTCCACGCTGACCAGCTCGGCGTCGGTGAACCTCGTCGTGCCGGTGAAGCTCAGATCGTCGCCGGGGGCCGCCAACCACGAGCCGATCTGCTCGGTGGCCCCGTTCGGGCCCCGCGCCACCAGCCGGAACGGGTACGCCTTGCCGTAGCTCGTCCGCGCGTCGTACCCGCAACGCATTCTCACCTCGGTGCCCCACTTCGTGCCGGTCAACCCGAGGTCGGCGTGCACCGGCCCGGCGGAAGCCACCGGTCGCATGGCCACCATCGACACCTGCGGGGCGGGCTTGCCCTGCACGCTGGGCGGGTCGGCCGGTCGAGGCAGCGCCACTGCGGTGCCGACACCGACCAGCAACGCCAGCCCGGCGGCGGCCAGTGTGGTCAGTGCGTACCGTCGCCGGTCCGCGGCGCGTTCCCGACGACGACGCTGGCGGGCCTCGTCGAGCAGCGCGGGCACCCGGGGCGGGGCCGGCGGCGGCAGGATCTGCTCCAACCCCGCCGGGTCGAGGCGCCCGAGCAACCCGGGCAGGACGGCGATCTCGGCGACCGCCTCCCGGCACGAGGCGCAGCCGCCCAGGTGCCGCTCGTAGGCCGCCCGTTCGGCAGGGGCCAGGGCGCCCAGCACGTACGCGCCGTCGTCGTACGCGAACTCGCACCGGGTCATCCCGTCACCCCCATCTCGGCCAGGACCAACCGTAGAGACCGCAGCGCGTAGTGGGTGCGGGATTTCACGGTCCCTGGCGGTACGCCCAGGCGCGACGCCGCCTCGGCCACCGACCGCCCCTGGTAGAAGCACTCGACCAGCACCTCCCGGTGGGTCGGGCTGAGCCGGTTCAGCGCCTCGGCGACGGTCCACGCCTCCACCGCCCGTTCGGCCTCGTCGATCACCTCGGGCGGTTCGGGCAGATCGTCGGTGAACACCTCGCCGACCCGGGTGGATCGCCGCCGCCAGGCGTCGATGGCCAGGTTACGGGCGGTGGTGAACAGCCAGGACCGCACCGATCCGCGCCTCGGGTCGAGTGACTCCGGATGTCGCCAGGCCCGCAGCAGCGTCTCCTGTACCAGGTCCTCGGCCCGCTGCCGGTCCCCGTTGACCAGCCGCAGGGCATGGGCGTACAGCGCCTCCGCGTGCTCGTCGTGCAGCGCGCGGAGCAGTTGGGCGTCGTGGTCGCTGATGGCGGTCTCCTCGCTTCCGGCGCGCGTCCGGCGGTGCGTCCGCTCGGGAATACGTGCGGTCACGCCGATCGGTTCAGCCCGAGGTCAGACGGGTGCCGCCCGGAGAGGTGTTCATGCCCGGTTCACATCGCGGCTGACGAGCGCTCACCACGTCCTCCTAGCGTCCGGCTGGTACGCCGCTTGTCGTGCCACCGACTTCTCTGGAGGCCTCCCCCATGAGCGACCGTCCCCGGCTGCTCCCCCTGTTGAACGGCACCCGTCATGGCACCCGTGATGCCATGACCTGTCTGTACCGGTGCGGAAACGCGTGTGACCACCCGGTCCCGAACACCTCCGACAACGCGTACTTCGGTGACGTGGTGAACGCCGAGGTGTCGCGGCGTGGCGTGGTCCGGGCCGGCGCGGTCGGCGCGCTGGTGCTCGGCTTCGGCGGCACGGCGGCTGGCGCGCTCGCCGGGGCGGCCCCGGCCATGGCGGCCCCGACCGCCCCGGACGTTCCGGAGAACTTCGGGTTCGGCCGCCCGAGCACCGGGATCGGCAGCGGCGCGCTGACCTTCAAGCCGATCCCTCCGAACAAGCTGGACACCCTGGTCGTGCCGAACGGCTACGACCACGCCGTGGTGATCAAGTGGGGTGACCCGGTGCTGCCGGGCGCGCCGGAGTTCGACCTGCACCACCAGACCGCCGCCGCGCAGTCCAGGCAGTTCGGCTACAACAACGACTTCGTGGGCGTGCTGCCGCTGGACAAGCAGGGCAAGCGGGCGCTGCTCGTGGTCAACCACGAGTACACCAACGAGGACCTGATGTTCCCGGGCTTCCCCGGCCTGGACGGGCTCTCCGTGGAGCAGGTGCGCACCGCCATGGCCGCGCACGGCATGTCGGTGGTGGAGCTTGAGCGGGTCGCGGGCACCGGGCAGTGGAAGCCGGTCGGCAAGGGCCCGCGGCCGTACAACCGGCGGGTCACCGCCCTGAGCACCAAGTTCGACCTGACCGGCCCGGCCGCCGGCTCGGCCTGGCTGAAGACCGCCGCCGACCCCAGGGGCCGTACGGTCGTCGGCACGCTGAACAACTGCGCCGGTGGCGTGACCCCGTGGGGCACAGTGCTCTCCGGCGAGGAGAACTTCAACCAGTACTTCGTGGGCGCCGACGCCGCCCCGGCCGAGCTGAAGCCGAAGCTGGACCGTTACGGCATCAGCACCGCCAGCCGCTACCCCAGCGGCAGCCGCAAGTGGGAGCGCGCGGACGAGCGCTTCGACCTGGCGAAGCACCCCAACGAGGCACACCGGTTCGGCTGGGTCGTCGAGATCGACCCGTTCGACCCGGAGAGCCGCCCGCGCAAGCACACCGCGATGGGCCGGTTCAAGCACGAGGGCGCCAACGTGATCGTCGCGAAGGACGGCCACGTGGTCGCGTACATGGGCGACGACGAGCGGTTCGACTACCTCTACAAGTTCGTCTCGGACAAGAAGTTCATGAAGGGCAACTCCTGGGCTGCCCGCAAGCACAACCTGACCCTGCTGGAGTCCGGCACGCTCTACGTGGCGAAGCTCGAGCAGACCAGCGCCGCCGAGATCGACGGTACGGGCAAGCTCCCCACCGACGGCGCGTTCAACGGTCGGGGGCGCTGGATCAGGCTGGTCAGCGGCAACCGGTCGTTCGTCGACGGGATGACCGCGGCGGACGTGCTCACCTTCACCCGACTTGCCGGTGACAAGGTCGGCGCGACCAAGATGGACCGCCCCGAGGACGTCGAGCCGAGCCTGCTCACCGGCAAGGTGTACGTGGCGCTGACCAACAACACCAACCGGGGCGTCGGCAGCAACCCGAAGCCGGACGAGGCCAACCCGCGCAACGCCAACAAGCACGGGCAGATCCTGGAACTGGTCGAGGACCGCAACGACAACACCTCGGAGACCTTCGCCTGGTCGTTGCCGATCGTGTGCGGCGACCCGACCGACCCGTCGACCTTCTTCGCCGGGTACGACAAGACGAAGGTCTCCCCGATCTCCTGCCCGGACAACGTCGCCTTCGACGCCACCGGCAACCTCTGGATCTCCACCGACGGCAACGCGCTGGGCAGCAACGACGGTCTGTTCGCCACCGCGGTGGAGGGTCCGGAGCGGGGTCACCTCAAGCAGTTCCTGACGGTGCCGCTCGGCGCGGAGACCTGCGGCCCCTTCATCACCGGCGACAACCGCTCGGTCTTCGTCGCCGTGCAGCACCCGGGCGAGATCACCGGGGCCTCGGTGGAGAACCCGGCCTCGAACTGGCCGGACGGTGATCACGCCAAGCCGGGCGTGGTGGTCACCTGGCGCCTCGACGGCGGCCCGGTGGGCAGCTGACGGCACGACAGCCACTGACGTTGCTCCGGCGGTCCCGCGTGG
>NZ_JBEZEH010000254.1:0-9028 GCF_040648775.1 Micromonospora sp. NPDC049089 | reverse complement strand
TTCTACATCCCCTGGTGGGCCCCGCGCCCCGCGCGGTTCCCCGACACGGGGGGGGCCGCCTGGCTCACCTCCCCCCCGCCGGGGGGCCCGCCCGGGTACGGGCGGCCACCAGGACCGCACGCTTCGCGCGGCCGGCGGGTCAACCGCCGGCCGCGTTGTGCTCGGCCACCAGGCTCGGGAGTTCGTCGAGCGAGTCGATCCGGAACAGGCACCGCTCGGCCACCGTGGAGGCGTCGAGGATGTGCCCCCACGGACCGCGTCGGATCAGGCACGTCTTCATGCCCGCCTCCAGGGCCGGGCGCACGTCGTTGTCGGGCCGGTCGCCGACGTACAGGATCGACGACGCGACACCACCGCCCGCGGCGACGACCCGCTCGAAGAACGCCGGTGACGGCTTCGCCACACCCCACCCGTGCGACGTGCCGATCACGTCCACCGGAAGGTCGAGATCGCGCAGGGTCGCCTCCGCGTGAGCCGGCTGGTTACCGGCCAGGCCCACGAACAGGCCCTGGTCCTTCAAGGACTTCAGGCATCCCCGCGCGTCCGGGTAGAGATCCTCCTCGGCGAACGACTCCGGCTGGCCGGCCGTCGCCCGACGCTCCAGCTCGATGGCGAGATCGAAGTCGGGCCGGAAGACCCGGAACGTCTCCTGATAGTCCAGACCCCGGGCGATCACCGCACCGAAGACCGCCGAGAAGGTGTGCCGGGGCACGCCGAGCCAGTCGGCCCAGGCAGCGAACTCGTGGGACTCGTCGAGAATCGACCCACCCACATCGAAGATGACAGTGTCAATCATGTCCGTCCCCCGTCGACGCTCACATCGTCGGTGAAGCATAGGCGGGGGTACGCGCAGCCGGCAGGCTTGGATGATCACTTGATGGGTGGCTGCACAGCGGTGGCGGTGTGGCGCTCCGCAGGACAGTTCGGGGCACGCCGGCAGGGTGTCTGCGGCCGGCGCTGTCGAGCTGATGACGTGGACGAATCACCGGCACGCGGCAAAAGCGGTGGATCGGACGCGCCGAGTGGGCCATGGTGACGCCATGGATGGCAGCGGTCTGGTTGACGATGATCTGGCTGGCGGTGGATCGACTGGCGGTGATCTGGCCGGTGGTGATCTGACTGGCGCGGAGCGTCGGGTGTGGGCGGCGATGCCGGCCGGGTCCCGCAGCGCATTGTCCGGGCTTTCCGGCGCGGACCTGCGCAGTCTGCTGTTGAGCGTGGCCCGCGACCGGGCGGCGACAGCGCGGCCGTCCGAAGTGGTACGACGGTGGCGCGAGGACCGCTTCGTCCGCCCGGCTCGCGCCGACCCGCGCGCGCTCGCGCGGGTGGAGGCCCGCATGTGGCAACTGCTGCCCGCCGACGTCGCCGGGGTGGAACTGTCGCCGGTCGTACCGGTCGGCGCCTGCTCGGCTGTCGCACCGGTCAGCCAGAACAGGATCGTCACCACGATGCGCGCCAGCGAGGTGCTGAGCGATCCCACAAACGCCCTCGCCATCGAGGCGGCCGTACGTCGCCGCCGACAGAGCGAGGTCCATCTGGCCGCGGCCCACCGGGTGTTGCGGGCGCAGGATTTCGGCAGCGCCGCGTCGGCGCACTTCCGGCTCTTCGCCCTGGTCTCCAGCGCCCGGGACACCGGCTCGGGCGACACGCAGGCCCGGCTGCTGGTCCGGCACCTCACCTACTGGCAGACCGTCCTCGCCGAGCTGGCACCGGCCGCCGCGCCTCAACTGCACGTCACCACGTTCGACAACGAGACGGTCCGGGAGCGGCTGGCCGACATGGTCCGACCGGCAGTCGACGCAGGTGCGGTGCCGCTCGTGGACGAACCGGAGCGATCTCGCGGTCGCGGCTACTACACGGGCTGCGCCCTGCGGATCACCGCCCTGAACGGCAGCCTGGAGATCGGCGACGGCGGCCTCACCGACTGGACCGCCCGGCTGAGCGGTGACGCGAAGGAACGCTGCCTCGTCTCCTGCCTCGCCACCGAACGTCTCGTCGACGTCATCAGCCGCTGAACCCGGCCTGGCGACGCCCGTCCCGCCCACCGTGCCCGACCCGGCCGACGGCCGACGGCGAACGATCAGCCGATCTCCTCGTCGATGAAGCACCAGCGCCAGGCCTCGCCCGGCTGCGCCGAGCGGATCACCGGGTGGCCGGTGGACGCGAAGTGCTTGCTCGCGTGCTGGTTCGGCGACGAGTCACAGCAGCCGACCTGCCCGCAGGTCAGGCAGGTGCGCAGGTGCACCCAGTAGGTGTCGCCGATGGCGACGCAGTCCGCGCACTCGTCGGGGGTACGCGGCTCGGCGGCACCGGCCTCGGTCAGGTGCTGACAGCTCACTTCTCAACCTCTCGCAGCAACGACTCTTCCAGGTCCAGGTCACGGTAGGCCTGCACCAACACTTCCTCAGGAATCCGACCGGAGTCCCGGGCCGCCCGGAACACGTCCCGCTCGGCGTCGATCATCTCCTGCCGCAGCCGACCGTACGCCTGCGACGGGGTCTCCCGCTCGTTGCCGCCGAGCCGTTCCCACGCCATGTTGGTGCGGTCCGCCACCGCTCGGCGTAGCCGGTCCACCACCGCATCCGGTGCGCCGTCGGCCAACTCGTCGAGGCGGTCCTGAGCGGCCTTGCTGGCCTGCTGCTGCACGGCGGCAGCGGAGAGCGCGTCCTGCACCGCGTCGTCCGGTGGCAGCTTCAACCGGCGGGCGACCAGTGGCAGGGTGGCGCCCTGGCCGACCAGGGTGAAAACGATCACGGCGAAGGCCAGCCAGATCAACAACGCCCTGGGGTACGGCTTGTCGTCGGCCAGGGTCAGCGGCAGGGCCAGCGCGGCGGCCAGGGTCACCACGCCCCGCATGCCGGCCCAGCCGATGATGATCGGGAACTTCGGTGACGGCCGGGCGTCACGGCGGCGCACCCGGGGGACCAACCGGGCCAGGTAGGTGGCCGGGAAGAGCCAGACGAACCGGGTCAGGAAGACGGTGGCGAGCACCGCGAAGGTGATCAGGATGAGCGAGCCGATCGGCTCGTCGAGGTCGCGCAACACCTCCCGCAGTTGCAGCCCGACCAGGAGGAAGACCAGGCCCTCCAGCAGGAAACGGACCAGCCGCCAGAACGCGCCGATCTGCAACCGGGACGCCGCCGACAGCAGCTGGGGCAGCTTGTGCCCGAGCACCAGGCCGGTGACGACAACGGCGACCACACCGGAGGCGTGCAGGTGTTCGGCGGTGAACACCACAGCGAACGGGATGATCAACGACAGCGCGTTGTCCAGCAGCGGGTCGGTGATCCGCCGATGCAGGAAGCCGAACACCAGCGCCCCGAGCGCCCCGATCAGGATGCCGCCGCCGGTGGACCGCAGCACCTCGATGGCGATCTTGTCGGCGCCGACGGCCGAGCCGATGGTGGCCATCGTCGCGACCCGCAGCAGCACGAGCGCTGTCGCGTCGTTGACCAGGCTCTCGCCCTCCAGAATGGTGACGACCTGGCGGGGCAGCCCGACCCGACGGGCGACGGCCGTGGCGGCCACGGCGTCCGGTGGGGCGACCACCGCGCCGAGGGCGAGGCAGATCGCGAACGGCAGCTGCGGCAACAGCAGGTGCAGCACCAACCCGACCACGAACGCGGTGAACAACACCAGGCCGACCGCGAGCAGCAGGATCGGCCGGATGTTGTTTTTGAACGCCGGCACCGAGGTCTCCAGCGCGGCCACGTAGAGCAGCGGCGGCAGGATGCCGACCAGCACCAACTCCGGCTCGAGGTGCACCTGCGGGAAGCCCGGCACGAACGAGAGCGCCAGGCCGAGGACGACCAGCACGATCGGCGCGAGCAGGCCGAGCCGGCGGGCCAACGCGGCGCCCAGGGTGGCGATCGCCAGGAAGACGACGACCGGAAACAGGCTTTCCATGGGGTACGAGCCTAGGGGTACGCCGGTTCCGGCCTCGATCAGCCGCCCGGGCGCAACTTCGGCAGCACCTCCGCGCCAAAGGCGTCGATGAAGCCGCGCTGCTCCTGCCCGACGTGGTGCAGGGCGATCTGGTCGAAGCCGAGCTGCGCGTACTCCTCCAGCCAGCCGACGTGCCGACCCAGGTCCGCCGACACGTTCACCACTTCAGCGACCCGCTGCGCCGGCACGTCGGCGGAGACCACGTCGAAGTGTTCGACGGTCTCCAGGTCCCAGCAGACCGGCGGGGCGAAGACGTTGCTGCGCCACTGGTCGTACGCGAGCGCCTCGGCCTGGGCCTGCTCGGGCGCCCAGGAGACGTGCACCTGGAGGTGCAGCGGCCCCCGCCCACCCGCGTCCCGGTACGCGTCGATCATCTCGCGCAGGTGCTCCACCGGGGCGTTCACGGTGATCAGCCCGTCCGCCCATTCGGCGCACCAGCGGGCGGTGGCCACGCTGACGGCGGCGCCGACCAGCGCGGGCGGCTGCTCGGGGCGGGTCCACAGCTTGGCGCGGTCCACCCGGACCAGGCCGTCGTGGCTGACCTCCTCGCCGGCCAGCAGGGCCCGGATCACGTCGACGCACTCCCGCAGCCGGGCGGCGCGCACGTCCTTGCGGGGCCACGGGTCGCCGGTGATGTGCTCGTTGCTGGCCTCGCCGGTGCCCAGGGCCGCCCAGAACCGGCCCGGGTACATCGCGCCGAGGGTGCCGATGGCCTGCGCGATGATCGCCGGGTGGTACCGCTGGCCGGGCGCGTTGACCACGCCGAAGGGCATGCCGGTGGCCTGCAACGCCGAGCCCAGCCAGGACCAGGCGAAGCCGGACTCGCCCTGCCGGGAGCTCCACGGGGAGAAGTGGTCGGAGCACATGGCGGCGTCGAAGCCCGCCCGCTCGGCGTGCATCACCGCCTCCAGGAGGGCGCGCGGACCGATCTGCTCATGCGAGGCGTGAAAGCCGAACGACGTCATGGGCACACCTCCTACCCACGTCCGCGTCGCCTGATGCGTGCCCTATTCCGCGTGTGCCCCCGCGCCGGCCGAGGCGGTGCCCTCGCCCACCCAGACCGTCTTGGTGTTGCAGAACTCCCGCATGCCCAGCGCCGACAGCTCCCGCCCGTACCCGGAGTTCTTCACACCGCCGAACGGCAACTCGGGGTACGAGGTGGTCATCCCGTTGATGAAGACGTTGCCGGCGTCCAGGTCGGTGGCGAAGCGCTCCTGCTCGGCCGGGTCCCTGGTCCAGGCGTTCGAGCCGAGCCCGAAGCTGGTGCCGTTGGCGACCTCGATCGCCTCCTCGTACGAGGAGACCCGGAACAGGCCGGCGACCGGGCCGAAGACCTCCTCGGACCACATCCGCATCTGCGGGGTGAGGTCGGTGACCACTGTCGGCGGGTAGAACCAGCCGTCGCCGTTCGGCCGCTCGCCGCCGCAGAGCACCGTCGCCCCGTTGTCGACCGCGTCGCTGACCTGGGCGTGCACCTCGTCGCGGCCACGCTCGCTGGCCAGCGGCCCGACGTCGGTGTTCGGGTCCATCGGGTCGCCGACGCGCAGCGCGGCCATGTTGGCGGCGAACTTCTCGGCGAAGGCGTCGAACACGTCGGTGTGCACGATGAACCGCTTCGCGGCGATGCAGGACTGGCCGTTGTTCTGGCAGCGGGCGGTGGTGGCAACCTCGGCGGCCCGGTCCACGTCGGCCGAGGGCATCACCACGAAGGGGTCGCTGCCGCCGAGTTCGAGGACGGTCTTCTTCAGCTCCCGTCCGGCGATCTGCGCGATGGACCGGCCGGCGGGCTCGCTGCCGGTGAGCGTCGCGGCGCGTACCCGGGGGTCGCTGAGGATGTGGTCGACGGCCTCCGAGTCGACCAGCACTGTGGTGAAGGCTCCCTCGGGAAAGCCTGCTCGCCGGAACACGTCCTCCAGCAGCAGCGCGGTCTGCGGCACGTTCGAGGCGTGCTTGAGCAGGCCTGTGTTGCCGGCCATCAGCGCCGGGGCGGCGAAGCGCATCACCTGCCAGAGCGGGAAGTTCCACGGCATCACCGCGAGCACCACGCCGATCGGCTGGTAGCGGATGAACGCCCGGGTGGCCTTCACGGCGTCGGCGTCGGCGGGCTCGTCGGCGAGGAACGCGGGGGCCTTGTCGGCGTAGAAGCGGGCGGCGGTGGCGCACTTGGTCACCTCGGCCTGCGCCGCGACGTACGTCTTGCCCATCTCCGTGGTCATGATCCGGGCGATCTCGTCGCGCTCGGCGTCCAGCAGGTCGGCCGCGGCGTTCATCCACTGGGCGCGCTGGTCGACTGTCGTCGCCCGCAGCTGGTGGAACGCGAGGTCGGTGCGCTCGATGGCGTCGTCGAGTTGCTCGGTGGACATCGCCTCATAGGTCTTGAGCACCTGTCCGGTGGCGGGGTTGGTGGTGGCGATGTGGGGCATTCCGTCCTCCTGTCACTCGAACAACGAGTGTCGTACGCCCGGCTCCTCGCGGCGGCGGGCGGCGCGGCGGCGCTGGATCACGACCAGGTCGACCACGGCGACCACGGCGAAGATCGCGCAGAGTACGCCGAGCCAGGCGATGCCGGCCCAGAACGCCAGCACCGCGAAGAGCACCATGATCACCAACCCGAAGCTGGCGAGCGTGAGCCGAAGGTTCAACGCGCTGTTCGCATGGCCGACCGTGCCACGGGCGCGCCGGGGCTGCGATCTCGTCATGCTTACGGAGCTACCCCCGATCGGCCGGATTAACCTGTACCGCGCGCCTGCACACCCGCGCCCGCCGGTGTGCTCCGGCACATCCGTTCGCGCCGCGGCCCCGGTCGACCGCAGGATGGGCGTATGTCAATGACCCTCGCCGTGCCGGTGACCGTCTCCATCGCCCGCCGCGTCGATCCCGGCCGGGCCAGCGAGATGGTGGCCTGGATGCGGGCCGGCACGGCGCTGGCCGAGGCGTTCCCCGGGTTTCTCGGCGCCGGCTGGGTGCAGAGCGGGCCCGGTTCGCCGGAGTGGCACATGCTCTACCGCTTCGCCGACGCCGAGACGCTGCGCCGGTGGGAGGAGTCGCCGCAGCGGCACTGGTGGCTCAGCTCGGCGCAGGGCATCGTCGAGCACACCCGGGTGGAGCGGCGTACCGGGATCGAGGGCTGGTTCGACAGGCCGCTGGAGCACTCGGTGGACCCGGTGGAGTTGGCCCCGCCCCCGTCGCCGCCCCGCTGGAAGCAGGCGGTGACCATCTGGCTGGCGTTCTTCCCCCTGAGCCTGACCGCCACCCTGCTGACGAGCCGCTTCCTCGACGCGATGCCGCTGGCGGCCCGGGTGCTGCTGATGACGCTCTGCCTGACCCCGCTGATGACCTATCTGGTGCTGCCTCGGATCACCCGGGCATTGCACTGGTGGCTGCACGGTCAACGGGCACCGTGGCGGGACGCATAGCACCTCTACGGCTTCCGCGTCGGCACTCTGCCGCATACCCGACAGCAACTTCCCGGCCAACCACATCCTGCGCATAGAGTTACCGCGCTGTCGCTCTGTGCTGCGGGAACGGGAGACGTCATGCCTCGACGCTGGGTCGCCGCACTGGCCTGTCTCGCGGCGCTGGTCGCACTGGCCTGCGAGGGCGGCAACTCCGCGGAGCCCCGTCCCACCACGAGCGGCAGGCCGTCGACCGGGCCCGGCGGCATCGCCGCTCTCGGCGACTCGATCAGCACCGGCTTCGCCTCCTGCCTGGTGCTCACCTCCTGCGAGCGCAACTCCTGGTCGACCGGGGACGGGCTGCGGGTGCAGAGCCACTACCGGCGGCTGCTCGAACAGAATTCGGCGATCCGCGACCGGACGTACAACCATGCCCGTCCCGGCGCCCGCGCGGACGCCCTCGTCGGTCAGGCCCAGGCGGCGGTACGCGACCGCGCCGACTACGTCACAGTGCTGATCGGCGCCAACGACGTCTGTCGGGGCGGGGTCGACGCGATGACACCGGTGGCGCAGTTCCGGGCCGACGTCGACAAAGGGCTGCGGGTCCTGCGGACCGGCCGGCCCAAGGCCCGGGTGCTGGTGGTGAGCATCCCCGACCTGTACCGGCTCTGGGAGGTCGGGCACGACGACGAACGGGCCACCCGCGCGTGGCGGCGGGGCATCTGCCCGGCCCTGCTCGCCGAGGCGACCTCGACCGCGCCCGCCGACCGGGCGCGCCGGGCCGCCGTCCGGGACCGGATCGACGCCTACAACGCCGAGTTGAAGGCGGCCTGCCGGGCGTACGGATCACGGTGCCGGCACGACGGCGGCGCGTTGCACAAGGTCCGATTCACCCTGGACCTGCTCAACCCGCTGGACTGGTTCCACCCCAACGCCACCGGCCAGGGCCGGATCGCCGAGGTGACCTGGCGCTCCTCCGGCCTGGCCAGCTGACGGCCCGGACGGGCCGTCAGGGTTGGCGCGGCTCCGGGACGCCGTTGCCGCGGGAGCCGTAGAGCGCCCGGGACCGCTGGGCGAGATCCTTTGTGGCCGACGAATTGGCCCAGGTGCCGAGCACGATTGCCGCACCGGGCACGATCTTGGCGACCATCCGTTTCGCGGCCCGGACGCCGGCCATCTGGGCCAGCCGGACGCCGAGTTGCAGCATGACCCGACCCAGCGGACGCTGACCGCCCAGGCCGAAGAGCGCGTCGGCGCGTTCCCGCCCGGCGGCCACGCCGAGCGCCAGCCTGGCGCTCTCGGCGACCTTGTGCACCCGCTGGAGCACCAACAGGTCGGTGGCCCGGTCGCTGTGCAGGGGGTCGACGCCGTACGCGGCGGCGATGTGCAGGGCCATCCGCGCCTGGGTCCAGGCCAGCACGCCCACGTCGATCACCGCGCCGGGGAGCCCGGCCGCGCCGGAGACCGCGCCGGACAGTCGGGCCAGGTTGACGAACTTGCGGGCCGCCTGGTCGGCCAGGGCGTCGGCGGAAACGCCGGGCTGCTCGGCACGGGCCCGGGCTGCCCACTGCGCGGCTTCCGGCCCCAGGCGGCGCACCGCCTCCAGGGCAAGGTGCTCCGGCGCGTACTGCGGGTCGTCACGCATCCGGTCCCAGAGCCGGGCCGGCGGACCCTCGGGGGCGTCCACC
>NZ_JBEZEH010000253.1:0-9047 GCF_040648775.1 Micromonospora sp. NPDC049089 | reverse complement strand
TCCTGGGGACCTCTCACCCGCCGACTTTTCCTCGTGCTCAGTTAACCGGCGGCGCCTGCGGGTTGGCCGCGACCCACTGCGCCACCCGGTCCTCGCGCAGTGCGGCGAAGAGCGCCGGGGCCCGGGCCTCGTCCAGCCGCACCGCGGACCCGGCCGGGGTCTGCAGGTTCGCGTCACTGAACGGGACGGTGACGAACTGGACGGTCTCCGGCTTCACCTTGCGCAGCACGAGGGCGAGGTCGGTGAGGTTCAGGTCGCGGTCGACGACAAGCGATTCGGCAGCGGTGGTGAGCACCCGGTCGAGGCGGGTCGGGCTGGTGAGCAGATCTGTCGCGGTGACCCGCTCGGCCAGGGCGCGTACCACGAGCTGCTGGTCGTGGATGCGGCCGAAGTCTCCGCCGGGCACGCCGTGCCGCTGCCGCATCAGGTCGTCGGCCGCCCTGCCGTCCAGGTCGTGGCAGCCGGCGGGCCAGGTGGTGCCGGTGTCCGAGGACTTGACGGTGTACGGCAGGCACACGTTGATCCCCTCCACCGCGTCCACCAGCTTGCGGACGGCGGCGAAGTTGGCCACCAGCACGCCGTCGAGTGGTAGCCCGGTGAGCTTGGCGACCGTCTCGGCGGCCAGGGCGGCCCCGCCGAACGCGAACGCAGCGTTGATCTTGTTGGGGCCGCCGGCCCAGGTCTGCCCCGCCGCGGGCACGTCGACGTAACTGTCCCGGGGGATGGAGACGACGGTGGCCGCCTCTCGCGCGGCGTTGACGTGCACCAGCATGATGGTGTCCGACCGCTGCCCGAGGTAGAGGGCCTGGTCCGGCTCGCCGTCGCGGGAGTCCGACCCGAGCAGCAGCAGATTGAGCGGCCCCGACTCCCACCTGCGGTCGTCGTGGGTGCCCTGGCCGAGGATGTCCTCGCGCTGGACCCGGCCCTCGTACCGGTGCTTCAGGCCGAAGCCGACGGTGACGAGGCCGGCGCAGAGTACGCCGAACATCAGGAGCAGGGCGAGGCCCGCCTTCTTCCACCCGGCCATCGCCCGCCACCTCGACGGCGCCGGCGTGGCCGTGCGTCCGGGGATACCGGTCACCATCTTGACCACCTCTGCACGAACTATCGGGACGCTGAACCTGTTGTGTGGCAAGGGATGCAACCGCTCGGGACACGTGCCTGCCACACTCATGAAGCATTTAATCACTCTTTAGGGTTTCTATGCCGCTTTATCCTCTTTGCCCGATTTGGCGGTGCCATTCTGGCCTTCGAGTTAGCGAGGGAGTTGGCATGTACGGAGTACCCACCAAGGGGCCACACATCGGAGGTGGCCTTGCCGCCACCGGGGTTGCCGTTCAGTCCTGGTTGCTGGTCGGCGTCGGGCTGGTAGTGCTGGGTATGGCACTGTGGCTCGTCGCCATGTTGGGCCGCGAGCGATGACAGGTTCCCGACGCGGGTCGTGGCTGCGCGCCAGCGCAGGTGGCCTGATCGGAGTCGCCGCCGCCGTCGCCATGCTCTGGCGGTGGCACGACATCGCCAGCGCGGAGGCGTGGCTGAACGCCCATCTCGTCAACGCCGTCGGGTTGGCGGACACCAAATCCATCGGCGCGGCCGTGATCTTCCCACTGGACGAGCGCTGGGTCGGCTTCATGGTCTCCAGCGGCTGCTCGGTCGCGATGTTGCTGATCCCGCCGATCGTGCTCGCGTCGACGTTGATCGGGTTCCGCCGCATCTCCCTGACGCGTGGACTCAACGCCCTGGCGATGGCCGTCGCGCTGCTGGTCACGGTGAACCAGATCCGACTCGGCGCGGTGGTGGTCTCGATGCAGACCTGGGGCTTCAAACTGGGCTACGAACGCAGCCACGTGCTGATCGGCTCGGTGATCACGACCGCCGGTCTGATCGCCGTCACGATCCTCTTCGTGGTCCTGGTCAGCCGGACCAAGCGGATCTCCGGGACGGTCGCCGGTGTCCACTGAGACGCAGTCGCTCGCCCTGCTCAACACCGCGGCGTTCCTGCTGTGCGTCAGCTTCTGCGCGTACGTGCTGAGCATCCTGGTGTTCCACCTGAAGAGCGGACGTAGTCGGGGCGGCAGCCCGGACGGCTTCGACTGGCACATCATCGTGCCGTGCCGCAACGAGGCGTCGGTCATCGGCGACACCGTGCGGCGTCTGCTCTGCGACTTCCCGCAGGCGACCGTCTGGTGCGTCGACGACGCGTCCGACGACGGCACGCTGGCCGAACTGGCGGCCTTCACCGACCAACCGCGGGTGCACGTGATCCAGCGTCAGCTACCGGACGCGCGACAGGGCAAGGGCGCCGCGCTCAACGCCGCCTGGCGACGCATCGATCAGTCGTTGCCCGCCAACGCGGACCGCAGTCGGGTGATCGTCGGGGTCCTGGACGCGGACAGCCGACTCGATCCCCAGGGTCCGGTGGCCCTCTCCGGCCGTCAGTACTTCGGCTCGGCGCAGGTCGGGGCGGTCCAGGTGGAGGTGCGGATGCTCCAGTGCGCGCCGCGCCGGTACGCAGAGCCGACCGAGGTCAGTCGCTGGGGACGGCTGCTGATCCGGCTCCAGGACATGGAGTTTCGCGCCCCGATCGCCGCCATGCAGTCGCTGCGGCGACGCACCGGCAGCGTGGCGATGGGCGGCAACGGGCAGTTCACCCGGCTGTCCCTGCTCAACGAGATCGCCGACCAGCACGGCACACCGTGGCACGGCGCCCTCCTTGAGGACTTCGAGCTGGGCCTGCACATCCTGCTGGCCGGGGGTCGCACCGAGTACTGCCCGGAGAGCTGGGTGGCCCAGGAGGCGCTGACCCGGATCCGCCCGCTGGTGCGGCAACGCACCCGCTGGGCCCAGGGGTCGATGCAGTGTGGCCGCTACCTCGGCAGGGTGCTGCGCTCGCCACGAATCCGCAACTCGGCCACCCTGGAGATCGCCCACTTCCTGGCCGCACCGTGGACCCAACTGCTCGGCACGCCGATCTACATCGCCTGCCTGGTGGTGATGTCCTACTACATCGACAACACGATGGGTGGACTGCGCGGCTGGTGGAGCAGTGGCGGCTGGGGCGTACCCCCGTTGGTGCTCGTCTTCGGCATCGGACCCTTCGCCCTGTGGGGCATCGTCTACCGGATCCGTTGTGAGCCGCAGCTGTCGATTCCCAAGGCCTTGCTGCTCGGCGCCTGCCACTGGCTGTACAGCTACGCCCAGTCAGTGGCGGTCTGGCTGGCCTTCGCCCGCATGGTGACGGCCCGCACGGACTGGCAGAAGACCGCCCGCGCCTCCGATCCGCAGCCGGCCCCGGCTCGGGCCGTGGGTCGAGTGGCCGTCGGCCAGACGGCCGTGGGCCGGGCCGCCGTGCCGGCCCAGCCGCGCCGGGCCCAACCGGCACGCCGGTCGGGCCGCAACGACGGGCCACGGTCGATCCGACCGCCCCGGCACCTGAGCCACCTCGAACACCTCACCACCACCCCCACCACAGACCGCCCCGCAATCGCCCACATCAGAAAGTAGACATCTATGCCACGAGTTAGATCCGGTCTCGCCCGCACCGCCGCGGTGCTGGCCGGTGGTCTCGCCATGGTCGTCCTGGCGGCCTCCCCGGCGATGGCCGACACCTCCCAGTCCTCCGCCTCGGCGCTTCAGATCAGCCTGCTCGGTGGTGGCCTCGCCAGCTCCGGCACGGCGTCGGCCACCAACGACGGCACCACCGAGTCGATCTCCGGTAACCAGAATCCCCCGCTGGCCGTGCTCGGCGCGCAGACCGTCATCACCGCCGGGGTGCTCGCCCAGAACGTCCGGGCCTTCAACGACGGAACCTCGGCGGCCTGCGCCGGCGTGCTCGGCACCGGCGGCTCGATCACCATCGGTCCCGGCGGGTCGTGCCTCGTCACGCCCGGCGCGGCGGTGACGCTGACCCTCGGTACCAGTGGCCTCGCCTCGATCTCGCTCGTCGCCGACGCCATCTACTCGTCGTGCACCGCCACCAGCAGCCCGTCGGCGACCGGCACCGCGACCCTGGCCAACGCCCGGATCGTCTCGACGCTGCTGGGAGTCGAGACGACGCTGCTCAACCTTCCGATCAACCCGGCGCCGAACACCGGGCTGAGCATCCCGGGGCTGATCGACCTGACCCTCAACGGCCAGTCCACCTCGGGCGTCGGTCAGCTCACCGTCAATGCGCTGAACCTGACGGCGCTCGGTGGAGCGCTGGCCGGGGTCAGCATCGGCACGTCGAGCTGTGGCGCCAACGCGGTCGCTCCCCCCATTCCGGTGATCCCGCTCGCCGGGGCACCGCTCGCGCTCGGCCTCGGCGCACTCGTGGCCGGCACCACCGGCGGGTTCTCGCTCTACCGGCGTCGCCGCGCGGCTGCCAGGAGCTGACCCGACATGTGTGCGAGCAGCTCGACACCGCGAGAGGTCCTGATCCTCGCCGGCACCAGGCCGGAAGGAGTGAAGACCGCGCCTCTGATCCACCGTCTCCTCGATGATCCGAGGTTCACGGTACGGGTGGCGGATACCGGTCAACAGCCGGGACGCGTCGCCGAGGCACTCGCTCCGTTCGGTCTCCGCCCGGAGGTGAGTCTGCGCCCGCAACGGCGTACCGGCTCGCTCGCCGAACTGGCGGCGGCACTGATCACGGGCATCGACGAGCTGCTCACACACCACCGTCCAGCGGCGGTCGTGGTGCAAGGGGACACCACGACCGCCCTGGCCGGCGGGACTGCCGCGTTCTGGCGGCACGTCCCGGTCGTCCACCTGGAGGCCGGACTGCGGACCAACGACCTGGACCGGCCGTTCCCGGAGGAGGCCAACCGGGCCATGCTCGCCCGTATCGCCGCACTGCACCTGGCACCAACACAGGCGGCCCGGGCGAACCTCATCGGCGAGGGCATTCGCTCCAGCGCGATCGTGGTGACCGGCAACACCGTCGTGGACGCCCTGCACGACCTGGTCGAGCGCGGCATGGCCCAGGCACCGGAATGGGTCGACCCGGCCCGCAAGCTCGTCGTGGCCACCGTGCACCGACGGGAGAACTGGGGCCACGGGGTGACGGCCACTGTGGATGGACTCCGTCGCCTGGCGCAGGCGTGCCCCGATGCCCAGATCGTTATGGTCGCCCATCCGAACCCGCAGCTCAGCGCGGAGGTCACCGCGGGCCTCGCGGGCGTGACGAACGCCCGGGTCACGCCACCACTGCCGTATCCACAGATGGTCGGGCTGCTGCGGACGGCCGACCTGGTCGTCACCGACTCGGGCGGGCTCCAGGAGGAGGCCGCCACCCTGGGGGTGCCGTTGTTGGTCACCAGGGAGACCACGGAACGTCCGGAGGCCCTGACTCCGGGCCGCGGCGAGTTGGTGGGCACCGATCCCGAACGGCTCCTGTCGGCCGGGCTCCGCCACCTCGCCAGTGGGCGGACCGCCGTCGTAGGGTCGCCGTTCGGTGACGGGCGGGCGAGTGACCGCTCTGTCGTTGCCCTGGCGGGGCTGCTGAACGTACCGGCCCGTCGGGTCGTGCAGCGTCGCCGCACCGCCGCCGCCGTCAGCTGACGTCGGCTGATCCGGACAATCAACCAAAATTCCGGACAAACCTCCTCCATCCACTGATAATTGGCACATCGATCGGCAGCGCTCCGATCCGTCGGTCCAACAGTTCAGTGATCAGAGGAGTCGTCAGGTGCAGGCGAAGTTGAACGGGCAGCGTTCCGCGACGCTGCAGGGCAGATACTCTGCCCAGCACAACGCCTTCGGCGTCCTTCGCCTGGCGATGGCGTGTGGCGTGATCATCGCGCACGCCGGCCCGCTCGGCTTCGGCCAGCACAACCTCGGCGCGGCCACCTTCGGCCGGCAGAGCGACCTCGGCACCCTGTGCCTGTACGGATTCTTCCTGATCTCGGGCTTCCTCATCACCGACAGCGCGCTGCGCTCCACGCTGCGCCAGTACGTCCGCGCCCGCCTACTGCGGGTCTTCCCCGGGTTGTGGGCCTGCCTGCTGGTCACCGCGTTCGTCTTCGCGCCGCTGGCCGCGCTGTACGAGAACGGCAACCTCGACGGGTTCTGGGGGCACCCGGAGGGGCCCTTCGACTACGTCACGACGAACTTCCTCGCCTCGATGGAGCAGTTCCCCATCTCCGGGTTGCTGGCCGACACCCCGTACGGCCTGATCGTCGGCGGGCCGAGCGCGTTCGACGGTTCACTGTGGACGCTGCGGTACGACCTGGCCTTCTACGGGATCGTCGGCATCCTGGTGGTGACCTCGGTGCTGCACCGGGCACCTCGCGCGGTGCTCGTCCTCACCGCCGTCTGTTACGCCCTGGTCCTGCGCGACTTCTTCACGGCGCCGACCTGGAGCTCGCGTCCGCCGCAACACGGCGCGATCGG
Organism: Micromonospora sp. NPDC049089; assembly: GCF_040648775.1. Classification (NCBI taxonomy): domain Bacteria; kingdom Bacillati; phylum Actinomycetota; class Actinomycetes; order Micromonosporales; family Micromonosporaceae; genus Micromonospora; species Micromonospora sp. NPDC049089. The sequence continues at coordinate 2,675 of NZ_JBEZEH010000253.1, read as the reverse complement.
GCCGTTCCCGCTGCTCGGCGCGTTCGCCGCCGACTGGACGCTGATGCTCGGCTTCCTGTTCCTGCTCGGTGCCGCCGCCCGCCTGTACGCGCACCGGATCCCGATGACCAGGGAGCTGGCCGTGCTGGCCGGCGTCGCGTTGGCCGGCTCACTGTGGCTGGGCGGGTTCTTCGCGGTGGGCCTGCCGGCGTTCGCCTACCTGGTGCTCTTCGCCGCCGTCGCGCTGCCGAAGCGGCTGTCCGCAATCAGCCGCCGGCACGACTACACGTACGGCATCTACATCTACGGCTTCCCGGTGCAGCAGATGATCGCCCTGCTCGGCGGGGCCCGGTTCGGGATGCTCGGCTACATCGTGCTGAGCCTGCTCGGTGCCCTCCTGTTCGCCGTCCTCTCCTGGCATCTGGTGGAACGGCCCGCCCTCGGGTTCAAGACCGGCAGCGGACGCGCACGGCACCGGCGCGCGGGCCGCACCGCCAGCCCGCACGCCGTGCCGATCCCCAACCCGGTGAGCGTCAAGGGAGCCGAGGCGCGCGCCGGCCGGCACAAGGCGGGTGCCCGGCACAGCCGGTCGTCGAAGAACGCCCCCGCCACGGCAGCCACCCCGCGCCGCGCCAAGCGGCTCACCGGAACGGCGTCGTCGTTCCTGGCGGTGCCCGTACGGACCAGGAAGGACCTTCCGTTCGACCCGGTGAAGACGCCCACCTCGCACGCTCGGTCGGGTCGGTCACACCGCGCGCCGACCACCTCGACGACACCGCCCCGCTGACCACGCTGGGGCCGGAGCCCGGCTGGCTCCGGCCCCAGCACCGTCCGCAGGGGCGACCGGCTGACTCAGGCCGAGAAGTTCCGGAACAGCAGGGACGCCAGGGCGAGCGCCAACGCCAGGTTGAACACTGTGGCACTGGCGAACACCGCCACCGGTCGCCAACCCGCCTCCCGCAGCGACGCGACCCGGACCTCCAGGCCGATGCTGACGAAGGCCAGGATCAGGAACCACACGCGCAGGTCGTTGACGATGGCGATGGTGGCCTTGCCGTCCGCGCCAGCGGCGTCGAGGTACCAGGTGGCGATGACCGAGGCCGCGATGAAGCCGAGGACGAACTTCGGAAACCGCGTCCACAGCTCACCGAGGCCCGGTCGGGCCGCGCCGGGCCGCCGTTCCACCCGCAGTGTGAAGTGCGCGGTGAGCGCGACCGCCACCACACCCATCAGGGCATTCTGGGTGACCTTGACGATGCTGGCGATCTGGAGCGCCTCCTCACCGGCGAGCGCTCCCGCCGCGGTGACCGCCGCCGTGGTGTCGATGTTGCCACCGATCCAGGCGCCGGCCACCGCGTCGGAGAGCCCGAACACGTCGGCCAACCAGGGCAGGACGAAGATGGACGGCAACGCGAAGACGATGACCAGACTCGCCGTGTAGGCCAACTGCTCGCGGCGCGCCCGCACGGCGCCGGCGGCGGCGATCGCCGCGCTGACCCCGCAGATCGACACCGCCGACGCGAGCAGCGCCCGCAGCTTGTCGTCGAGGCCGAACCTGCCGGCCAACCACCAGGTGAACAGGAACACCCCGCTGATCAGCAGAATCGCCTGGGCGATCGCCGGGCCGGCCGCGCTGGCGATGACGGCCAGGTTGATCGACGCCCCGAGCAGCACCAGACCGGTCTTGATGAAGAACTCGGTCCGGAACGCGGCGGCGATCCGGTCCCGCCACCCGAGCAGCGTGACGGCGACGTTGCCGAGCAGGCCGAGCAGGATCGCGTACACCGGGTACTCGATCGCCGCTCCGATGTCCTCGACGGTGGTGCCCTCGGCCCAGGCCGGGACGTTCTGCTCCAGGTAGCGGGTGAGCGCGGCGAGACCGACCACGATCAGCAGGCCGAGCACTGTCCACGCCCAGAACGCCCCGTCACGCGCCACATCTGTCGGCTCGGCGGGATCGGCTGTGGTCGACGACGTGTCGCGCTCGCTCTCGGTGGGCGGGTCGTCGGCGGAGGTGCCGGGCTCGTTGCCGGTGCGGGTCGCGTCGGCGGTCATCAGGGCACCAGCCCGGCGGGGATGGCACCGAGCAGGACCAGGGCAAGCAGGGCCAGGCCGAGGATGGTAGCCGCCCAGTCCTCGTTGAAAGCGAGCCGGGAATCTCCGGCGGTCTCCGGACTGGGCGGTGACGGATCGGTGGTCATGACGTACCTCCAGGAATGGCCCGATCCGGCCGTGGCGGGATCGGTTGAGGGCGAGCAAGGCAGGCGGGCCCCGGTGACCGCGCGAAGGCCGCCGGGCCGGTTGGACCACGGGGCGGCGCGTGATTCGGCAGCGGGGCCAGAGGAAGGGTGCGGGTGGTGCCAGCCGGTCGGTGGTCAGCGACCCGGACAGAGCTCGGAGGCGACCCGCATCAGGTCAACGGCCCGACGCGAGGTGAGGAACGGACCATCCGGCATTGGCCCATTTTCCTATCGACTCGATAGGAATTCAAGACCGTGAGCGAGATTCCTCGCCAGCCGTCGACGGCAAGTCGAGCTGGGCAACCACCCGCAGCAGGCCGGGGCCCCGACGAACCAACCCAGAGGGGCCGGAGCCATCGCCGGCCGGCGGTGTCGGCGGGTGCCAGGTCGCGGGCGATGAGCAGGTACGGATGGCCAGGGTCCGGAACGCCCGGCATCGGCTGCCCCAGGCACGCC
>NZ_JBEZEH010000252.1:0-9066 GCF_040648775.1 Micromonospora sp. NPDC049089 | reverse complement strand
GGTCGTCGCCGGCGCCGCGGATCTCCCCGGCGGCCAGCAACTCGCGTACCCGGGCGGTCCTCGCCGCCCGGCCGGACCGGGCGGCGAAGACGGCCCGGCTGGCGAGGAGCGCGTTGTCCAGCACCGACTGCCGGGGGACGATCCCCTCGCCCTTGCGGTCCTCGGTGACGTAGGCGATGCCGGCCCGCATGGCGGTGCGGGGTGAGCGCAGTCGGACCGGCCGGTCGTCGAGTGTGATGTCGCCGGTCGTGAACGGTGACACCCCGAAGATCGCGCGGGCCAGCGCCGAGCGCCCGGAACCCTGGAGGCCGCCGATGCCGAGCACCTCGCCGGCGCGCAACTGGAGGTTGATGTCCCGCAGCTTCCGGTTGCCCGCGTCGCGAAGGTTGAGCCGCACCGGGCCCCGGTCCTCGGGGGTGGCCCGGTCCGGGTAGTAGCTGGACAGTTCCCGGCCGACCATGTGCCGTACCAACTCGTCGGCGGTGGTGTCAGCGGTGTCCACTGTGGTGACGCGACGGCCGTCCTTGAGCACTGTGATCCGCCCGGACAGGTCGAAGACCTCGGCGAGACGGTGCGAGACGTACAGCAGCCCGATGCCCCGCTCCTGGAGTCGGCGCACCAGCCCGTAGAGCAGCTCGACCTCGTGGTCGGCCAACGCGGCGGTCGGCTCGTCCATGATGAGCAGCCGCGCGTCCAGGGCGAGCGCCTTGGCGATCTCGACGACCTGCTGCTGCGCGACGCCCAGCTGCCCCACCCGGGCGTCGGCCGGCAACGTGGTCTCACCGATCGAGGCGAGCAGCCGCGTGGTGCGGTCGATCATCCCCCGACGGTCGACGAGCCCGCGTCGGACCGGCTCGTGCCCCAGGTAGACGTTCTCCGCGACGGTGCGCTCCGGGAGCAGGTTGAATTCCTGGTGGATGATGCCGATGCCGGCCCGCTGCGCGTCGCGCGGGCCACGGAACGTACGCGTCGCACCGGCGAACTCGACAGTGCCACCGTCCGGGGCGTGCCCGCCCGAGACGATCTTCATGAGGGTCGACTTCCCGGCACCGTTCTCACCGACAACGGCGTGCACCTCGCCCGGCGCGACATCGAGGTCGACACCGTCGAGAACGCGGACTCCGAGGAAGGACTTGCCGATGCCCCGGAGGGTGAGAAGCGGCGTCGGCGGCGGATCTGACATCCCGAAAGCCCTCACAGACAGTAGTCATAGACACGTTTAGATGCCACACTACGGCGGCTTTGAGGCACTGAACAACAAGCTTTCGTGGCGACAACCACGACTTACGTTCTTGCGGTGCAAACATTCCCTTGACACCGACGAAACATCACACGTATGAAGATAGATGTTTGGATGCGGGTCCGCAATCCTCGATCAAGCCTGACTGCCAGGTCGGGCCGGGATCGGCAGGCGGCACCGCAGCGAGGAAGCCGGGCACGGACGCCGTCCACCGGGCAGGACGTCGGACGTTACTTTGCGGATTGACAGCCATCGATCTCTAGCTCATCCTGACCTCGTGGACCCCGGGACGAGAACCACAGCCACGATCACGCTGTGTGACGTCTCGCAGGTCTGACTGCCGTTGCGGCGAACGGCAAGAGGCAGACAAGCGCGCCCGCGTCCCCTCACGTGTCCAGGGTCAACCTGACGCGTCGGAGGGCCCGTGGTCGCAATCCCTACGCCCGCCCAACCTAGGAGACGGCATGCGTCGTAACACATTGCTCATCTCGGTGATCGCCGGCCTGTTACTGGCGCTCGGCCTCGCCCCACCCGCGTCGGCGGCCCCCGCCTTCCGCGCCCTGGTGTTCAGTAAGACCACCGGCTACCGCCACGACTCGATCGCCGCCGGGATCAGCATGATCCAGCAGCAGGCCACCGCGAACAACTTCGAGGTGGTGGCCACCGAGGACTCCAGCGTCTTCACGGCCAGCAACCTGGCCACCTTCGACGTGATCGTCATGCTCCAGACCTCCGGCATGGTCTGGACCTCGGCGGCGCAGCGCCAGGCGGTGGAGGGTTACCTCGCCAGCGGCAAGGGCATCGTGGGCATCCACAACGCCCTCGACATGGGCATCGAGAGCGAATACCCGTGGTGGGACCAGACCATCAACGGTGGCGCCCACATGCCCGAGCACTCCCCCGGCGTGCTCCAGGGCACCGCCATCGTCGCCGACAAGAAGCACCCGTCGACGGCCAGCCTGCCGGATCGGTGGACCCGCAGCGAAGAGTGGTACAACTTCGACGCCAACCCGCGCGGCAACGTGCACGTGCTGGTGACCGCCGACGAGCGCACGTACAACCCGGGATCCCGGGCGATGGGCCCGGATCATCCGATCTCCTGGTGCCGCAACACCAATGGCGGACGGGTGTGGGCCACCGCGATGGGCCACGCGATCGGTTCCTACAGCGAGGCGAACTTCCAGAATCACGTGCTCGGTGGCATCAAGTGGGCGGCCGGTAACGCCGCCGGTGACTGCGGCGGCACCGTCTGGGGCAACTTCGAGAAGCGCACCCTCGACGACAACACAGTCGACCCGATGGCGCTGGGTGTGGCACCGGACGGCCGGGTCTTCTACGTCCAGCGCGGCGGCCAGGTGAAGATCTTCAAGCCCTCCACCAACAGCACCGTCACCGCCGGCACGCTCAGCGTCTACACCGGCGGTGAGGACGGCCTCACCGGTATGGCGCTGGACCCCAACTTCGCCACCAACGGCTACATCTACCTCTACCACTCGCCAGCCAGCAGCAGCACCGACGTCAACCGGGTCTCCCGCTACACGGTCAGCGGTGACACGCTGAACACGTCGAGCGGCGTGACGATCATCGACATTCCGGCGTACCGGGACCGCACGTTCCCCGAGCCCGGCCACACCGGCGGGTACATCAAGTTCGGCCCGGACGGCAACCTCTTCATCGGCACCGGCGACGACACACCGCCGAACCTGGACCCGAACTGGCAGGGCTACGCCCCGCTGGACTGGCGGTCGGGCAAGTCCAACCTCGATGCCGCCCGCAGCGCCGGTAACACCAACGACCTGCGCGGCAAGCTGCTGCGCATCCGGCCCTCGGCCAGCGGTGGCTACACCATCCCGTCGGGCAACCTCTACCCCCAGGGCACCGCGCAGACCAAGCCCGAGGTCTACGCGATGGGCTTCCGCAACCCGTTCCGCTTCTCCATCGACCCGGCCAACGGCTGGGTCTACCTGGCCGACTACGGACCGGACCGGAACCCGCCCACCACCAACCGCGGGCCCGAGGGCCTGGTCGAGCTGAACGTCATCAAGCAGGCCGGCAACTACGGCTGGCCGTTCTGCCACGGCGACAACCAGCCCTACGCGCCCTTCAACCCGGACACCGGCGTCGTCGGCTCCAAGTTCAACTGCAGCTCGCCGGTCAACAACTCGCCGAACAACACCGGTCTGACCAGCCTGAAGCCGGTCGTCGCACCCAATATCTGGTATGGCTACGGCACCTCGCCGACCTTCACGGAGTTGGGCTCCGGCGGCTCGGCCCCGATGGGTGGCCCGGTCTACCGGTACGACGCGTCGAACCCCTCCGCGACGAAGTTCCCGCCCTACTACGACGGTGTGCACTTCTTCTACGAGTGGGCGCGCAACTACGTCAAGGAGGTGCACTTCGACTCCTCCTCGGCGGTCACCCGCACCAACCCGTTCCTGCCCAACGTGCGGTTCAACAAGCCGATGGACATGGAGTTCGGCAAGGACGGCTCGCTCTACCTGCTGGAGTGGGGCACCAACTTCGGCGGCGGCAACAGCGACTCCGGGCTCTACCGGATCGACTACAACCAGGGCGGCCGGTCACCGATCGTCAAGGCCACCGGCACGCCCACCAGCGGCAGCGCACCGCTGACCGTCCAGTTCAGCAGCGCTGGCACGTCCGACCCGGACGGCAACGCGCTGAGCTACCTGTGGACGTTCGGCGACGGCACCACCTCGACGGCGGCCAACCCGTCGAAGGTGTACACCTCCAACGGCAACTACACCGCCCAGTTGAAGGTCACCAACAGCGCCGGCAAGACCGGCTTCGCCAACGTTCCGATCACCGTCGGCAACAGCGCCCCGGTGGTCACCATCACCACACCGGGCAACGGCGGCATGCTGACCTTCGGTGACAAGGTGTCGTACCAGATCACAGTGACCGATCCGGACGGCGGAACCGTCGACTGCTCGAAGGTGTTCCTCAACCCGGCGCTGGGTCACGACGACCACGCTCACGAGACCACCGAGTACCCGGGCTGCTCGGGCACCATCTCCACCGACCTGCTCGGTGGGCACCCCGATGGCGCCAACCTGTTCTACGTGCTGAACGCGCGGTACACCGACAACGGCGGCTCGGGCGGCGGGTCCCCGCTCACCGGCACCGCCCAGGCGATCCTGCAACCGAAGCACAAGCAGTCCGAGTACTTCAGCAGCCAGTCCGGCATCCGGGTGGTCGACCAGGCGGCCGCGGAGAGCACCAAGCGCGTCGGTGACATCTCCAGCAACGACTGGATCGCGTTCAACCCGATGAACCTGTCGGGGATCTCGACGGTCAGCTACCGGCTGTCGTCGCCGTCCGGCGGCGGCTCGATCGAGCTGCGGGCCGACTCGCCGACCGGCACCCTGCTGGCCACCACCACGGTGCCCAGCACGGGTGGCTGGGACAACTACCAGTCCACGACACCGGTGAGCGTCGCCGCCCTCGGCGGTACGCACACGCTCTACATGGTGTTCAAGAACAGCAACAACTCGTTCGATCTGGACGCGCACACCTTCGGCGGCAACGGCGTCGGGACACCCGGCACCGGCACCGGCACCGGCCTGGCCGGCAAGACCTACACGGTCACGGCGCAGCACAGCAACAAGCTGATGGACGTCAGCGGTGTCTCCACCGCCGACGGCGCCCAGATCACCCAGTGGGCGTCCACCGGTGGCAACAACCAGAAGTGGCAGGCCGTCGACGCCGGCAACGGCGCGCTCTACCTCAAGGCGGTGCACAGCGGCAAGTGCGTCGAGGTCACTGGCAGCTCGACCGCGGCGGGTGCCTTCCTCCAGCAGGCCACCTGCAACAACGGCAACCAGCAGAAGTTCACCGCCACCGCGACCGGAACCTCCGGCGTGTACACGGTGAAGAGTGTGCTGAGCGGGCTCTGCCTGGACGTCAACGGCGCGTCCACGGCCGACGGCGCCCGGGTGTTGCAGTGGACCTGCAGCAACGCGACGAACCAGCAGTGGCGCTTCACCGCGCTCTGACCTGCGGCTGTCGCGGTAACAGATGACGTCCCGGTCGGGACCGGTATCCGAGTAACGGAGCCGGTCCCGGCCGGGACGTCGTCGTCGATCAGGCAGGCAGACCAGGCGCCACGTCCAGCAGCCCGGCCGCCGCCAGGGCACCCCACAGCTCCTCGGGTACGGCGACATCGGAGCGTCGTACCGTCTCGGTCACCTGCGCCTCGGTGCGGACGCCGACCACCGTCGACACCACGGCCGGGTGCCGGCGGACGAAGGCGAGCGCCGCCTGCGGCAGTGTCACCCCGTACGTCTCGCAGACAGTGGCGATCCGCCGCGCCCGCTCGATCAACTCCGCCGGGGCCTGCTCGTAGTTGTAGACGGCGTCGGCCGGCGGCCGGTCCCGCGCGAGCAGGCCCGAGTTGTAGACGCCGGCGATGACCACGCCCACCCCCCGGCTCTCGGCGGCCGGCAGCAGATCGGCGGCGGCGCCCTGTTCGAGCAGGGTGTACCGCCCGGCGCACATCATCACGTCGACGTCGGTCTCCCGGACGAACCGGGCCAGCATCGCCGACTGGTTCATCCCGGCGCCGATCGCGCCCACGACGCCCTGGTCGCGCAGGTCGATCAGGGCGGGTACGGCCTCGTGCGCGGCCTGCTCCCAGTGGTCGTCCGGGTCGTGCAGGTAGACGACGTCGATCCGGTCCAGCCCGGTCCGCTCCAGGCTGGCCTCGATGGAACGCAGCACGCCGTCGCGGCTGAAGTCCCACACCCGCCGGTGGGTGGCGGGCACGTCGAACCCGTCGGAGTCCCGCAGGTGCGCGTCCCCAGGCGACGGCACCAGAAGTCGCCCGACCTTCGTCGACACCACGTACTCGTCGCGCGGCCGTTGGCGCAACGCGACGCCGAGGCGGCGTTCGGACAGCCCGAGACCGTAGTGCGGCGCGGTGTCGAAGTACCGGACGCCTGCCTCCCACGCGGCGTCGACCGCCGAGGCGAACTCCTCGTCCGTCGTCGCCCGGTACAGGTTGCCCCCCTGGGCCGCGCCGAAGCCCAGCTCGGTGAGCCGTAGCTGCGGGCGGCGTGGCAGTGAGCGCGCCATCATGAGGGCTCCAAGCCGTAGACGCGGCGTGCCGTCCCACCCCAGACCGACGCCTGGTCGGCCCCGTCCCGGCCCTCCAGCAACTCGGCCAGGGTGTCGACCCACCGCTGGTACGAACTGGCGAGCAGGCAGACCGGCCAGTCCGAGCCGAACATCAGTCGCTCCGGCCCGAACGCGTCGAGGGCGTCCTCGACGGCGGGTCCAAGGTCAGCCGGCGTCCAGTGCGAGTGCGGCACCTCGGTCACCAGCCCGGAGAGCTTCGCCGTCGTGTTGGGCGAGGCCGCCAACGACCGCAGGTCCCGGCCCCACTCGGCCATGTCCGGACTGCCGAGCGCGGGCTTGCCGAGGTGGTCGAGGACGAAGCTGACCTCCGGCAGGTCGCGTGTGAGACGCGCGGCCATGGGGAGTTGGTGCTGGCGTACCAGCAGGTCGAAGACGAGGCCGGCGGCGCCCACCGCCGCGATCCCCCGACGGACGTCGGGACGGTCCAGGTACGCCGGGTCGGTCTCGGACTGCACGAGGTGGCGGATGCCGACGAGGCGTTCCCCACCTCGGGCTGCCCGCAGACCGTCGAGGTGCTCCGCGACGTCGGCCGCGGTCAGGTCCACCCAGCCGACGACCCCACGGACCAGGGTGTCCTCGGCGGCCACTCCCAGCAGGTCGACCGTCTCCGTGACGGAGGCGATGGACTGCACCACCACTGTCGCTGTGACCCCGGCCGCCCGGACCGGCGGCGCGAGATCGGCGGGTTCGAAGTCGGCGTCGATGGCCGCCATGGTCACCGGGTCGATCCACGGCTGCGGGTGCCGTGCCCGGACCCAGAGGTGGTGGTGTGCGTCGACGATCCCGGCCCGCCCGTGCTCCTGCGCGCCCGTCATCGGCCCAACCAGCCGCCGTCGACGGGCAGCACCACGCCGTTGACGTAGTCCGACGCTGTCGACGCCAGGAACACTGTGGCACCGCCGAGATCGTCGGCCCGGCCCCACCGCCCGGCCGGAATCCGGCCGAGGATCGCCTGGTTGCGGTCGGGGTCGTCGCGCAGCGCCTGGGTGTTGTCGGTGGCGATGTAGCCGGGCGCGATGGCGTTGACGTTCACTCCGTGGGCCGCCCACTCGTTCGCCAGCGCCTTGGTGAGGCCGGCCACGCCCGACTTCGAGGCGGCGTAACCGGGGACGGTGATGCCGCCCTGGAAACTCAACAGCGACGCGGTGAAGATGATCTTTCCTCGGCCGCGCTCGACCATCGTCCGGCCGATCTCCCGGCTGAGGACGAACTGGCTGCTGAGGTTGACCTCGATCACCTGGTCCCACATCTCGTCCGGGTGCTCGGCGGCCGGGGTCCGGGCGATCGTGCCACCGTTGTTCACCAGGATGTCGACCGGCCCGAGAGCGGTGATGTCGCTGGCCAACCGGTGCACGGCCGCCCGGTCGCCCAGGTCCGCCCGCAGCCCGGTGAACCGGCGGCCGGTGGCGCGCACCCGGCGTTCGACCTCGCTGCCCTCCGCTTCGAGCTGGGCGGAGACCCCCACGATGTCGGCGCCCGCCAGGGCCAGGGCCTCGGCCATGGCGAGGCCGATACCGCGCCGCGCCCCGGTCACGACGGCGGTCTGGCCGGACAGGTCGAACAACGCCGTCACTGGTTCCCCTCCCGCACATCGAGCAGCACCTTCATGACGCCGCCACCCTCCAGCGCCTCGAAGGCCGCGCTGGCCGCCTCGACCGGCTCGACCCGGGAGATCAGCCGCTGTGCCGGGATGGCACCCGAGGCGACCAACCGGATCGCCTCCACCATGTCGTCGCGCTGATACAGCCGGGCACCCAGGAGCTCCAGTTCACGCCAGAAGAACCGGTGCAGGTTGACCTCGCGGGGCTGAGGATGGATCGCCACCATGACCAGCCGCCCACGGGTGGTCAGGACGTCGACAGCAGTGGTGACGCCGGCCGGTGCGCCGGACACCTCGAAGGCGATGTCGGCGCCCGCGCCACCGGTACGGTCGTTGACCAGCGCCACGACGTCGGTCGCTCGCGGGTCGACGGCCTCGATCCCGACCCCCTCCGCCACCTCGCGTCGGAACGGGTCCGGCTCGACGAGGAGCACCCGCGCGCCACGGCCCCGGGCGACGGTGGCGATGAGGACGCCGACCGGCCCACCACCGACCACGACGACCTGGTCGTCGGCGGTCACGTTCCCCCGGCTTACGTCGTGCACGGCGACCGCCACCGGCTCGACGAGCGCCGCGTGGTCGAGGGGCAACTCCTCGGGAAGCGGCAGGACCAGTTCCACCGGCACCGTCCAGGAGGACTGCATGGCACCCGGTGAGTCGATGCCGAGGAAGTTCATCGCGTGGCAGACGTGTGAGTTGCCCCGCTGGCAGGCGGCGCAGCGTCCGCAGGGCCGGGTCGGCATCACGGTGACGGCCTGACCGATGTTCCAGCCGGTCACGCCGTCGCCGACGGCCGCGATCCGCCCGGACATCTCGTGCCCGATGATCGCGGAGTCACCAACCCGGGCGTCCATGTCCCCGTGGTAGATGTGCAGATCCGTACCGCAGATGCCGGTGTAGGCCACCTCGATCCGTACCTGGCCGGGGCCCGGTGGCTCCGGGTCGCGGTTCTCGATTCCGAGGTGTCGGGCTCCCCGGTAGACGACTGCCTTCATCGTTCCTCCGTCTCGACGGTCGGTACGTCGGTCGTGCCGACCGGGCATGGTCGTGGGTGCATCGCCGTCGCGATGCA
>NZ_JBEZEH010000251.1:0-9083 GCF_040648775.1 Micromonospora sp. NPDC049089 | reverse complement strand
GGTGGCGCCGAGGGCCCGGCGCCACCCCACGACGGTGCTCAGTTCTCGGCCCCCAGCGCCTCCACCGGGCTGACCCGTGACGCCCGACGGGCCGGCAGCACCCCGGCCAGCGCGGTCAGCCCGACCAGCACCACGAAGAGCCCGGCCAGCGGCAGCAGCGGCGCGGTCAGCGGCGCCTCGATCCCGAGGGTCTGGACGGCCAACCAGGCGTACGGAATGCCGAGCACCAGGCCGATGGTCGCGCCGATCACCCCGTACAGGCCCGACTCGACGGTCAGCATGGTGCGCAGACCGGTCCGGGACAGCCCGATCGCCCTGAGCAGACCGGATTCGCGGACCCGCTCCACCACCGACAGCGCTGTCGTGGAGCCCACGCCGACGACAGCGATCAGCACGGTCAGGCTGACCAGACCCACCGCGATCCAGACCAGGGTGCGCACCAACGCGTCGTTGCGGTCCCGTTCGTCGGCGAGCACCGCGAGGCCCACCCCGTCGCTGCCGCCGATCGCCTGCCGCAGCGCCCGCACCCCGGCGGTGCGACCGTCCTCGCCGGCCCCGGCCGCGTCGGCCAGCAGACCGGTGTACGCGGCTGGCACACCGAGCCGGTCCAGGTCCGCCGGATCGGCGAGGATGCCCGCGTGCAGCGGACCGTCACCGGGCAGGACCGCTGCCACCCGCACGTCGACCCGGCCGGTGGCGACGGCGAGCGTGACCGTGTCGCCGGCCCGCAGACCCGCGTCCCGCGCGACCCAGCTGTTGACCACGATCCGGCCGGGTCCGCGATCGGTCAGGGCGCCCTGGGCCACGTCCAGGGCCTTGGTGCTCGGCAACGCGGCCAGGTCCAGGTCGCTGGTCGGATAACCGGCCTCGACGTCGCCGAGCTTGTCCGCGCCGCGCAGCAGCCGGGCGTCGTCGACCCTCCGGTACGGCACCACCCGGGCCAGCGCACCGCGCGCCGCCTCGGCCCGGGTCACCACGGCCGGCGGCAGGGTCCCACCGTTGGTCGTGACCTCGAAGTCGGTCGGAGCCGACAGCGCCATCTCGCGGTCGGCGAGGATCTGCAACGACGCGCCGCCGATGACCACCCCGGAGATCAGGGTCACGCCGAGGGCGACCACGACGGAGACCGCAGCGGCGCGGCGTGGGGCACCGCCGATCCCGCCGATCGACATCCGCCCGATCGGCCCGAGCTGGCGCAGCGGCCAACCCACCACGGCCAGCACCGGGCGCACCAGCAGCGGGCCGAGGGCCACCAGCGCGAAGAACGCCAACGTGCCGGACCCGATCAGCAGGAGCAGTGGCATCGACGCGTCGTAGTTCGACTGCTCCGGCTTCGGCAACCGGCTGATCGTCCCGACCGCCGCCAGGATCGCGCCGACGGCCAGGAGCAGCCCGAAGGCCAGACGCAGCGCGCCGATGCCGCGGCGGCCGGCGGTGGTGCTCGCCGACCGTAGGGCCTCCAGCGGGGAGACCCGGGCGGCGGAGAGCGCCGGTGCCAGCACGGCCAGCACGGTGATCACGACAGCGCCGATCACCACCGTGACCGCCGCCACCAGCGGCAGGCCCGGCGTGGAGACCTGGTGGCCGGCGGCGCGCAGGGCCGGCGGCAGCGCGTACCCGAGGGTGAGTGCGGCAGCGACCCCGACGACGCCGGCGACCAGCCCGGTCAGGGCGCCCTCGGCGGTGAGGGCCCCCACCAGGGTGGCCCGACTCGCGCCGACCGCCCGCAGCAGCGCGAGCTGCCGCATCCGCTGGGCGAAGACGATGCGGAAGGTCGAGGTGACCACCAGCGCGGCGGCGGCGACCGCGATGGAGACGAACATGCCGACCAGGATGAAGAGTTTCCCGACCTGCTCGGCCACCGCGTTGGCCTCGGCGTCGCGTACCTCGGCACCGGAGCGGATCGGCTGGGCGGCGACCACGGCGGTCACCCGTTGGCGGACCGCGTCGGCTTCGGTGCCGGGCGTCACCCGCACGTCCACGCGATCCACTGCCGTCAGTCGCGCCCAGCCGATCACGGCGCTCTCCGGGGCGTACGCGTCGTTGCCGGCGTCGGCGGTGGTCTCCACCATGGCGGTCACGGTGAGCGGAGCGGGCGCGCTGAGTTCGCCGCCGGTAGCGCTGGTGGTGGTGCCGACCGACAGCCCGAGCCGCTCGGCGGTGCGCGGGGTGATCGCGATCTGGCCCGGGGCGTCGGGGTACCTGCCCTCGACGACCCGGACCGTGCTCAGCGGGCCGGCGCCCGGATCGGACTGCAGGTTGAGGTATCCCTCGCCGATCGAGACCCCGGTGGCGACCCGGGCGACCGCCTCGGCAACCCCGGGCACGGCCCGGATCTGCTGCACGTCCCGCACTGTGGGTGGCGGCACGTCGACGCTGCCGATCACCAGGTCGGTGACGGCTGGAGTGCCGCTGAGGTTGTCCCGCACTGTCCGTTCGGTGATCTGTTGCACCAGCACGGTGCCGAAGACGACGAACGACGCGACCAGGATCGCCAGGCCGGTCAGGATCAGCCGGCCGGGCCGTCGGGCCGCGGCGGTCGTCTGGGTACGCAGCACTGCCGCCCTCATCGGCGGGCCGCCAGGTCACGCAGGGCGTCGGTGACCGACACCTGGTTCGGCTTGTCGATCTCACCGGCCAGCCGCCCGTCGGCGAGCAGCACCACCCGGTCGGCGTACGCGGCGGCGATCGGGTCGTGGGTGACCATGACGACGGTCTGGCCAAGGTCGCGTACCGAGTCGCGCAGGATGGTGAGCACCTCCGCGCCGGAGCGGGAGTCGAGGTTGCCGGTCGGTTCGTCGGCGAAGACCACCTCGGGGCGCGCCACGAGCGCCCGGGCGAGCGCGACCCGCTGCTGCTGACCGCCGGACAGCTCGCTGGGCCGGTGGTTCAGGCGGTCGCCGAGGCCCAGCATCCGCACCAGGTGCGCGAGGAGTTCGGCGTCGGGCTGCCGACCGGCGAGGTCCAGCGGCAGGGTGATGTTCTGTGCGGCAGTGAGCTGTGGCAGCAGGTTGAAGGACTGAAAGACGAACCCGATCCGTTCCCGGCGTACCCGGGTCAGCGTCCGGTCCGACTGGCCGGTCAGCTCCGTGCCGCCGAGCAGGACGCGACCGGAGGTGGCCGTGTCGAGGCCGGCGAGGCAGTGCATCAGGGTCGACTTGCCGGATCCGGACGCGCCCATGATGGCGGTGAACTCGGCCCGGCCGAAGCCGACCGAGACCCCGTCCAGGGCACGGACGGCCGTGTCGCCGCTGCCGTACACCTTCACCAGGTCGACCGCGGCTACCGCGGCGTGGCTGGTCTCCGGCGGGGCGTGGGTTGTCATCGTTCCTCCAGTGGCTGCGTGGTGACCGGGAAAGCCTCGCCGCGACCGGCGGGCGGGCGCATCGGCCCGGGGCCGGGTATCGCCGGTGCGGGGTCTGCCTTTTGGCCGATCCGACACCTCCGTCCGGCTGGCTACGCTGGGTCACCATGAGCACGCCGGATCTTCGACGATGGTGGGTACGCCTGGCCCAGACCGCCGGGCTGGTGGCCATGGGGCTGCTCGCCCTCTTCGACCTGCGGTACAGCTCGCCCACGAGCCTGGCCGCCCTGCTGCTCCTGCTGGTACGGGTGGGGCTGGCGGTGGCGACGGTCCCGCTCTGGCTGCCGGTGCACCGACCGGGCTCCCGCCGGCTGCCGTTGGCCGCGCTGATACTCGCCTCGGCGTCACTGGTCGTGACCGCGGCGATCGTGATCATTCCCGACGGCCGCTACGGGCTCGGTGGCGGCAGCTGGGGGCTCGCCGAGTCGGCCGGGCTGATCGGGGTGGTCTTCGTGGTGACGCGCTGGGGCGCGCCCCGACTCGCCCCGGCGGCGGCGGTGGTCGCCGGGCTCGCCGTCGCCGCGCTGCCGCTGCGTTCCGGCGCCGACAGCCTCCTGGTGATCTTCGGTCTGCTTCAGGTGATCGCCGCTGCCGGCGCCGCCGGGGTGGGGCTCTACCTGCGCGTCGTGGCGGTCGGCCGGGAGCGGGCCATCGCCCTGGTACGGGCCGAGCAGCGTGCGGAGTTCGCCCGGGACCTGCACGACTTCATCGCCCACCACGTCACCGGCATCGTGGTGCAGGCACAGGGCGCCCGGTTCGTCGCCGAGCAGGACCCGCAGCGGGTGATCGTCGCCCTGGAGCAGATCGAGCGGGCCGGCGCGGAGACGATGGCCTCGATGCGGCGGATGGTCGGCATCCTGCGCAACCCGGAGGCCCCGCCGGACGCGCCGCTGGCGCCACTGGCCGGGGTGACCGAGCTGGAACCGCTGCTGACCGGGTTCAACGGCGCGGCGAACGCGCCGGCACGACTGCACGTCGACGGCGACCTGAACGGACTGCCGGTGGAGGTCTCGACGTCGGCGTACCGGGTGGTGATGGAGGGGCTGACCAACACCCGCCAGCACGCGCCGGACGCGCGGTCCGTGGCCGTGGCCGTGCGGCGTACCCCTGACTGGTTGCTGGTCCGGGTCGCCGACGACGGCGCGTCGCTGCGAACCGCGCCGGCCCGGGGGCACGGCTTCGGCCTGATCGGCCTCACCGAGCGGGTACGCGCCCTCGGCGGCACGATCACCGCCGGGCCTGGCGTCGCCGGTGGCTGGGTGCTCGACGCGGCGTTCCCGCTCCACGTGGCGGTGGCCCGGTGATCCGGGTGCTGATCGCCGATGACCAGGCCATGGTCAGGACCGGCTTCGGCATGATCATTGGCGCCCAGCCGGACCTGGAGGTGGTCGGCGAGGCCGCAGACGGCGTCCAGGCCGTCGAGCTGGCCCGACGACTGCGTCCGGACGTGGTGCTGCTGGACATCCGGATGCCCCGCCTCGACGGTCTGGAGGCACTGCGGCTGCTCGCGGGGCCGGGCGTCGCCGACCCGATCCGGGTGGTCGTCGTGACGACGTTCGACCTCGACGAGTACGTACACACGGCGCTCTCCAACGGAGCGTGCGGCTTCCTGCTCAAGGACTCCGGCCCGGCCCTGCTGGTGGAGGCCGTCCGCGCGGCCGTGTCCGGAGACGCGCTGATCAGCCCCTCGATCACGGTACGGCTGTTGGAGCACCTCAGCTCGCCGGCCCCGGCGCGCGACGACGGCGGCCTGTCGCCACGGGAACTCGACGTCGTGAAGCTCGTCGCCCGGGGCCTGACCAACGCCGAGATCGCCACCCAGCTCTTCATCGCCGTGGGCACGGTCAAGACCCACCTGGCGAGCGTGCAGATGAAACTCACTGCCCGCAACCGGGTCGAGATCGCCGCCTGGGCCTGGGAACGGCGCCTCGTCGGCTGACGGGACAACGCCCCGACCACCGCCGACCTATCATCGTCATCAGTCGATGACTGGTCCGCTGCGGTCACTCGAAGCGAGGCGATCAACCATGCGCGATCATCCGAGGCGCGGCGCCCGGTCCAGGGCCGCCGCACTGGCCGCCTGCACGCTCACGGCAGTCCTGGTGGCGACGGGCGCGACCCCGGCGTACGCGGCCGCCGACGACACCGAGCCCCCCACCGCCCCCGGCCCGATCACTGTCGCCGCCATCGACACCACCTCGGTCGAGCTGACCTGGGCTGCCTCGACCGACAACGTGGGGGTGGTCCGTTACCCGGTCTCCGCGCAGTTCGAGGACAACGGCCTGACCTGGTCGACCGACACCAACAGCATTCGGATCACCGGCCTGCGGCCGTCGCGCACGTACACCTTCTTCGTGTCGGCGCTGGACGCGGCCGGCAACAGCTCACCGTCGAACCCGAGCCTGCGGCTGACCATGCCACCGGGGGACGACCAACCGCCGGGCGCGCCGGGTCAACCGGTGGCGTCCGACGTCACCGCCACGGCGGTCCGGCTGCGCTGGGCGCACTCGGTGGAGAACGCGGCGCTCGAACGGTACGAGGTGTTCCGGGTGGACGCTGGCGGCGCTCTCACGCTGGTCCGCGACGTTTCCCAGTACCCGCCGGTCAACAGTGCCACGATCAACGGGTTGGCGCCGAACACCACGTACACCTTCGTGGTGCGGGCCCGCGACGAGGTCGGACTGCTGTCCGTGCTGTCCGCACCAGTCACCGTCACCACCCTGCCGCCGCCGCCGAGCTGCGCGGTCCGGTCAATCGTGGGGCAGTGGCCCGACGTGTTCGTGGCGCGTCTGACGATCACGAACACCGGCCCGACGGCGATCGACGGGTGGACGATGAGGTGGCGGTTCTACGCCGGCCAGCAGTTGCACAGCCTGTGGGGCGCGGAGGTGGTCGACCGCGACAGCAGCTACCTGCGGGTGCGCAACGTGCGCCACAACAAGCTGATCCCGCCCGGCGGCACCGTGTCGGTGGGGCTGGTCGCCACCGGGACGCAACTACCGGAGGAAATCACGCTGAACGGCGGCCTCTGCACGGTGGCAGACGAATAACGCTCAACTCCGGGGTCTGGCGTGCGCCGCGACATCTTGCGACGCTAACGCCTGTGTATGACTACGACCTGTTGGTGCTGGGCTCCGGGCCCAGCGGTCAGAAGGCCGCGATCGCCGCCGCCAAACTCGGCAGGCGGGTCGCCATCGTGGACCGCCGCGACATGATCGGTGGGGTGTGCATCAACACCGGCACCGTGCCCTCCAAGACCCTGCGCGAGGCCGTGCTCTACCTGACCGGCCTGAGCCAGCGCGACCTGTACGGCAGCAGCTACCGGGTCAAGGAGGACATCACCGTCAGCGACCTGGCGGCCCGGACCCAGCACGTCATCACCCGGCAGACCGACGTCATCCGCAACCAACTGTCCCGCAACCGCGTCACGATGATCACCGGCACCGGGCGTTTCGCCGACGCGCACTCGATCTGGGTCGACGGCGGCTCCGGCCGCGAGTCCAAGGTGACCTTCGACAAGAGCGTCATCGCCGCCGGCACCCGCCCGGCCCGCCCGGACAGCGTCGACTTCGACGACCGGACGATCGTGGACTCCGACGGCGTCATCAACCTCCAGGCCGTACCCCGCAGCATGGTCGTGGTCGGCGCCGGCGTGATCGGCATGGAGTACGCCTCGATGTTCGCCGCGCTCGGCACCAAGGTGACTGTGGTGGAACGCCGCGACCGGATGCTGGATTTCTGCGACGACGAGATCATCGAGTCACTCAAGTACCACCTGCGCGACCTGTCCGTGGCGTTCCGCTTCGGCGAGGAGGTCGCCGCCGTGGAAAAGCACCAGACGGCGGCGCTGTGCATCCTCAAGAGCGGCAAGAAGATCGTCGCCGACACGGTGATGTACTCGGCCGGCCGGCAGGGCCAGACCGACGACCTGGCGCTGGAGGCGGCCGGGTTGGAGGCGGACCGACGCGGCCGGATCACCGTCGACGCCAACTACCGCACCGCGGTGGAGAACATCTACGCCGTCGGCGACGTGATCGGCTTTCCCGCGCTCGCGTCCACCTCGATGGAACAGGGTCGGCTGGCCGCGCAGCACGCCTGCGGCGAGCCGATCCGGGAGATGCACGGCCTGCAACCGATCGGCATCTACACGATTCCGGAGATCAGCTTCGTCGGACAGACCGAGGCGCAGCTCACCGAAAGCTCGACACCGTTCGAGGTGGGCATCGCCCGGTACCGGGAGTTGGCGCGGGGTCAGATCGTGGGCGACTCGTACGGCATGCTGAAGCTGCTCGTCTCCCCCGACGACGGTCGACTGCTCGGGGTGCACGTGTTCGGCACCGCCGCCACCGAGATCGTCCACATCGGTCAGGCGGTGATGGGCTGCGGGGGCACGATCAACTATCTCGTCGACGCGGTGTTCAACTACCCGACGCTGGCCGAGGCGTACAAGGTCGCCGCCCTGGACGCGTCCAACAAGATCCGCAACATCACCCGCATCGACGGCTAGCCACCACCGCCGACCTCGACCAGCTCCGCCAGCTGAATGCGGTAGTTCGGGCAGGTCGAGATGTCCTCGTGTGAGCAGTTCAGCCCGGCCGCAAGCAGATCGAGCGCCGAGCGCAGCGCCGCCATCCTGGCCTGCACCGCGTCGTGGTTGCGGCGCAGTACGTCCTTTCGGGCGGCCGGGTCGCCCGCGGCGAGGAACGCCCGGATGTCCGACAGCGACAGGCCGGCCTGCTTCGCGCGCAGAATCGAGGCCACCCTGAACAGGTCGTCGCGGGTGTAGCGGCGACGACCGCCGGTGACCCGCACTGGGCGGAGCAGGCCCACCGACTCCCAGTGCCGCAGTACGTGCGCTGGCAGGCCGAAGTGGTCGGCCACCTCGCCGATCGTCATCGGGCTTGACTTCATGTCGACATTAAGTCCGAGGCTGGCAGGCATGTCCAGTCTTCTAGCTGCCCTCGATGCGATTGAGAGCGAACCCACGGCCGTCGCACTGCGCGCCCGTTCCTACGAGTTGCTCGGCGACCTCACCGGCCGAACCGTCGTCGACGTTGGTTGTGGCAGTGGCCGTGCCGTCGGCGAACTGGCCGTGCGCGGAGCCCACGCGGTCGGCGTCGACGTCGATCCCGAGATGATCGCCGTGGCCCGCGCGCGCTGGCCTGCCGGCGAGTTCCACGTCGGCGACGCCACCGAGCTGCCGATCGAGACCGGATCGGCCACGTACTACCGGGCGGACAAGGTATTGCACGTGCTCGACGATCCGGCGCGGGCCGTGGCCGAGGCACGGCGCGTGCTCACACCGGGCGGTCGAGCCGTACTGCTGGGCCAGGACTGGGACCTGATCGCCATCGATTCGGACCAGCCGGAGACCACTCGCCGGCTGGTCCACGCGCGGGCAGACTCGCTCCCGTCGCCGCGCGTCGCCCGCAGGTATCGCAACCTGCTTCTCGACGCCGGCTTCACCGACCCGATCGTCGAGGTGCACAGCGCGGTGTTCACCGAGGACACCGCGCTCAAGCTGTTGGAACGGATCACCGACGAGGAGATCTGGCTCGCCGAGCAGGCCGAGCGCGCCCGGACGAACCGAATCCTCGTCGTCGTCCCGATGTTCCTCGTCGCCGCGCCGGGGGGAATGTCACCGACCTGAGTACCCGGCTGACCGGTGCGCTCTACGTGGTCCTGGCGGAGGTCGAGTTGCCGGCCGGTGTGGCGGAGA